>JASLJO010000053.1 GCA_030152505.1 Solirubrobacterales bacterium
AGCTGACTTCACCTCCGCCGCTCAGGGTGTCGGTGATCGCGTCGAGCACCGAGTCGAGCGCGTCGCTCGCGCCCTTCTTGCTGCCCACTCGCTCATCAGCTGCCAGTTGGTCCAAAAACTCAGCCTTGGTCACGTCGAAGCTCCTCCATCTGTCGTTGAGGTCGGGCGGCAATCTAACAGCGCTTTCGGCGTAATGATCACGCCTGGGGCCGAACGCGCCGCTAGGAGCCGCTGACCGTCATCTCGCCGATCAGCAAGGCCGGCGTACTGACCGAGCCGCCGAAGGGGACCCAGCGAGGCTCCGAGCCGGCCGCCCGCACCGCCCGCAGCATCGCCACCAGGTCGCTGGCGATGGTGAACTCGCGCAGCGGCTCGGTCAGCTCGCCGCCGCGGATCGCCCTACCTGAGGCGCCAACCGAGAAGACACCCGTGACCGGGTTGACGCCTGAGTGCAGGCCGGCGACGTCATTGATGTAGACGCCCTCGCCGGCGTCGCCGAGCAGCTCCGTGAGGCTCGCGGTGCCAGGCGCGACCACCAGGTTGGAGGCCGACACGCCTGGGGGCGAGCGGTACCCCGAGCGCCCCGCGCTGCCAGTCGAGGCCGCTTCGCCCCGCCGCGCCGTGTAGGAGTCGTGGAGAAAGGTCCGCAGTCGCCCCGCCTCCACCAGCGTCGTGCGCCGCCGGGGCGTCCCCTCGGCGTCGACCGGCGCCGCCGCGAAGCCGCGGGGGTCGAGACCGTCGTCGTCCAAGACGAAGGCCTCCGAGGCGACCTCCTCACCGAGCCGGGCAGCGAGCGGCGAGCGGCCGCGCTGCACGGCGTCGGCGCCGACCGCTTTGGCGAGCAGGCCGACGAAGGAGGCGGCGACCGTCGGGTCGAGGACGACCGGACAGCGGCGCGAGGCCGGCTTGGAGGAGCCGACCATCTCGGCCGCGCGCTCGGCGCCCTCACGGCCGATCTCCACCGGGTCGAGCCCGGCGGGGCCGCGGGCGAGGCCGAAGCCGAGCCCGGTCTCGCGGCCGTCCTCACCCTCGGCCAACGCCTGAAGATAGGCGTAGCAGCTCGTCGCCTCGTACTCCGCACCCGCTCGGGCGGAGGTGGCGATGGCCACCCGCTCCCCGCTGTCGGAGTAGACCGCCTGCTCGACCGCGACGATCCTCGGGTCGGCGGCGAGCGCGGTGCGCTCCACCGCGAGCGCCAACTCGGCGATCCGGGCGGACGGCCAAGCGGCGCGCGAAGGGTCGCTCAAGCCGTCCAGCTCCGGCGGTTCGCCACCGTCGGCGGGCAACCCGGCGAACTCGTCCTCGTCGGCGGCGCGGGCCGCCTCGACGGCGCGCCGCGCGATCGCCTCCAGTCCCTCGGCGGAGAGATCGGTGCCGAAGCCGTAGCCGACCCGGCCGCCGATCCAGACGCGCAAGCCGAGCCCGCACTGGGTGGCTGCGGTGAAACTTTCGACCTCGCCGCCGTGAACGCGGACCTCGCGGCTCTCCGTTTCGCCGGCGTAGGCCTCGGCGTCGCCTGCGCCGGCCGCCAGGGCCCGCTCGACCGCCGCGTTCGCCTGCGCCGTGAGGTCGCTCACGCCTCCGTCCCCCCCACGGTCATCGCCGCGATCCGCACGTGCCCCTGACCGGTGCCGACCGGGACTTTCTGGCCCCCCTTGCCGCAGATCCCGGTCTTCATCCAGAAGTCGTCGCCGACGGCGTCGATCGCCGCCAGCGCCTGCAGGCAGTTGCCGACCAGAGTCGCGCCGCGACAGGGACGGGTCACCCTGCCGCCCTCGATCAGGTAGCCCTCGTTTACACCGAAGACGAAGTCGCCGGTTGCCGGGTCGACCTGGCCGCCGGCGAAGGAAACCGCGTAGAAGCCCTTCTCGACCTCGCTGATGATCGCCTCCGGCTCGGCATCGCCGGGGGCGATGTAGGTGTTGGTCATGCGCGGGATCGGCAGATGGCGGAAGCTCTCGCGCCGGCCGTTTCCAGTCTGGGCGACGCCTTCGCGGACGGCGCTGCGGCGGTCGTGCAGGAAGCTGACCAGGCGGCCCTCCTCGATGACCCTCGTCTTCTGCGTCGGCGCGCCCTCGTCGTCGATCGCGTCGCTGCCCCACTCGCCCGGCATGCGGCCGTCGTCGTAGGCGGTCAAAAGCGGCTGGGCGACGGCTTCGCCGAGCTTGCCGGCGTAGACGCTGGCGCCCTTCTGCACGTGGTCGGCCTCCAGCCCGTGCCCGGTCATCTCGTGGAAGAGCACGCCGCCGAAGCCGCCGCCGACCACGACCGGCATCGAGCCAGCCGGCGCCGGCCCGGCGTCGAGCAGGGCGAGCGCCTTGCGCGCCGCGCTCTCGGCGACCTGGGCCGGGTCATCGTCGAAGAGCTCGAAGCCGCGGTGGCCGCCGCGCGTCTCGGCGCCGGTCTCGACGCGGTCGGCGCGGCGGGCAACCGCCTGGGCCCCAATCCGCACCCGGGTGCGGTCGTCGCCACTGAGCAGGCCGGCGGAGTTGGCGACGGCGACCTCGCGCCTGGCCTCGCCGTAGGAGGCCATTGCCTGGGCGATCTCGCCGCCCGTCGAGCGCGCCCGCTCGTCCAGCTCGCGCAACAGCTCCGCCTTGCGCGCCGTCGGGACGTCGCCGGGGGGCTGCTCGATCGGCTGGGGGCTCGGCGCCTCGGCAGTCAACGCCCGCGGCTCCGCTCGCTCGCCGCGCAGCGCCGACGCGGCCTCGTCGGCGGCGCGCTCGAGGTCGGCCGGATCGAGCCCGTCGACGTGGGCGAAATAGGTGGTGCCACCGCTCAACACGCGCACCCCGGCGCCCTCTTCGGCACCAGACTGGACAGACTCGATCCGCGACTCGTCGATCGCCAGGGTGAGGCCACTGCGGCGTTCGGCGAAGACCTCGGCGAACTCACCGCCATGCGCGAGGGCGCGAGCGACGACACGCTCGGCCACCGCCGGGTCGAGCAGGCCCTCAGCGCTCATCGCGCTCGCCTGGCGAGTTTCCGGTCCATTTGGCGGGAAAGTCGCCAGGGCGGCCGGCGGTCATCGACGTTTCCCCGCGACCTCGATCAACCTGCCGGCGGCGACGAAGAGCTCGCCGGCCGCGGCGGAGTCGGTGGCATGGTCCTCGGCCCGGCCCCCCCTGTAGTAGAGGCGAGCGAAGGGACGCCGCGAGGCGCGCCGGCGGCGCATGTAGGCGGCTGCCTCGTCGGCGTAGCCGGAGACCCGGTCGAGCAGGACGCGGTGGGGCTTGGGGGGGGTCACCCGGCCTCACCCCCTCCCGCTCGGCCGTCGCCACCGGCGGCAAGGTCACGCAACAGCGCGCGCATGTCGAAGAACGTGAGCGAGGCGAGGGCAAAGCGCTCAGTCACCGCCACGGCGGCGAGACCGGCATGACGCAGGGCGAAGACCTCGCCCTGCTCGGCGCCGATGTGGACCTGCTCGACGGGCTCCTCGCCGGCGCGGTCGGCGACCTCGAAGAGCGCCGCGGCGTCCTCGCGCCAGCGATCCGAACGGCCGCTGCCCGCCAGCACCTCCCCATCGGCACCGAGGATCGCCGCGCCGCGCAGGTCGGGGGACATCTCGGTCAGATAGGCGAGCGCACCCTCGGCCGCCTCGGCCGAAACCACTCCCGTTGCACGGTCGTCGTCCATCTCGGCCAAAATACCGACCGTGTCCCTGGCCCGCGCCTCCTGGATCACCGTCGTCGCCGTCTGCGCGATCGCGGCCGTCCTCTTCGCAATCAGCGGCTACACCGGCTACACGATCACTTTGATCGCCGTCGGGCTCGCCGCGGCCGTCAACCTGCTGCCGAGTCCCTAGCCCGCGCGAAAGGGTCCGGAGCGCTCGCGGCCGGGGTCGCGCAGCGACGTCTCGGGCTCGACGTGAATCAGAACGTCGGCGTTGCGGATGTCGGCCTCGATCTCGGCACGCATCTGATGGGCCAGTTCGTGGGCGCGCTCGAGGCTCGTTCCGGAGTGGTACTGGACGTGGAGGTCGATGTAACGGCGACTGCCGGCCCGGCGGGCGCGCAGCTTGTGGTAGCCGGCGACCTCGGGCGTACGGGCCGCGGCAATCGCTGCCTCGATCCGGTCCATCTCAGCGGCGGGCAGGGCTTCGTCGACCAGCACGCCAGATGAGCGCCGGATGATCCGCAACCCGGACGTGACGATCGCAACGGCCACGATCAGGGCGGTGATCGAGTCGAAAGCAACCACGCCAGTGACCTGGACGAGCGCCAGCCCGGCGAGGACGCCGAGTGAGGTGAGCGCGTCGGTGCGCAGGTGGGCCGCATCGCCTTCCAGCGCAGGCGACTCATGCTCCCTCGCCTGGCGCGCCAGAACCGTCGAGACGGCGAGGTTGGCCACCACCGACAGCCCCATCACGGCGAAGCCGACCCCCAGCCGATCGACCTCGCCCCCGGCGACCAGGC
>JASLJO010000056.1 GCA_030152505.1 Solirubrobacterales bacterium
ACCACCTCGTAGCCGCGCTCACGCAGCGCCGAGATCGACGGCCCCACCGAGAGCGCGGAGAGCCAGCGCTCGACGCGGTCGAGCTCGCCCGCGAGGATCGGCTCGGCCCGCCGTGCCTCGCCCTCGCGGTCGCCGGCGTTGCGCTCGACGATCTGTTGCACGTCGTCGATGTCGTGCAGACTGACCCCGGTGATCTCGCGGCACTCCGGCTCGACGTCGCGTGGCACCGCGATGTCGACCACCAGCAGCGGCCGTCCCGCCCGTGTCGACATCACCTGGGCGAGCTCGTCGCGTTCGACGATGTGGTGCGGCGAGTTGGTCGCCGAGACGACGATGTCGGCAGCAAGCAGCTGCTCGGGCAGCTCCTCGAAGCGCACCGCCTCGCCGTTGAAGCGCTGGGCGAGCCCGATCGCCCGGTCGTAGTGGCGATTGGCGATGAAGACGCCTGCGGCACCGCGCGAGACCAGCGCTTTGGCGACCAGCTCGGCGGTCTCGCCGGCGCCGATCACCAGCACCCGCCGCTCACCCAGGTCGCCCAGCGTCCGCCGGGCCAGCTCGACCGCGACGGAGGGAATCGAGACGCCCTTTTCTCCGACCGCGGTCTCCTCACGCACCCGCCCCCCGGCGGCGAGCGCGCCGCGGAAGAGACGGTTGAGGATCGGCCCGGTGGCGTTCTCGACCAGGGCCAGCTCGTAGGCGCGTTTGACCTGACCCTGGATCTCGGCCTCGCCGACGATCATCGAGTCGAGCCCGGCGGTGACCCGGAAGAGGTGGCGGGCGGCATCGCCGGCGCGCAGCGAGTAGAGGTGGCCGAGCAGCTCGGTCGGGCGGATCTCCGCCTGTCGGGTGAGCACGCCGAGGGCCGTGGACTCGGCTTCGACCGGGTCGGAGACGATCAGGTAGAGCTCGGTGCGGTTGCAGGTCGAGATCGCCGCGGCCTCATGGATCCCCTCGACCGCGGTCAGCTCGTGCAGGGCGCCGACCGCGCGCCCCTCGGTCAGCGAGAGACGCTCGCGCAGCTCCAGCGGCGCGGTCTTGTGGCTTACTCCCAAGGCCAATAGCTCAGACATCGGCGGTCACCCGCTCCTTCTCGTGCTCCCCGTTGCGCTGCTCGGCGAACCCCGCGAGCTCGCGCAGCTCGCGCTCGATCCGCTGCAGTTTGGCCGCCATGATCGCCACGTAGACGACGATCAGGGCGAGGAAGACGATGTAGGCGCCGGCGACGTACTTACCGGCCTCATCCAGCGGCAGGGCGGGGGTTGCGGCAAGCAGGGCGAGCACTAGCTCACCTCCGGGGCGACGCGGGAGCGACCGCCCGGCGCCGGCGCGTCGAGGGCGCGTCGCAGGCGCTTCAGCTGGCCTGAGGCGCTCTTCGCCGTCAGCTCGAACTTGACCAGGGTGACCCAGAGCAGGCCGATCGCCAGCAGGCTGACCAGGAAGGTGAGCATCATCGAGTCCGGCAGGCCGCCGTTGGTCGTGGCGAAGACGCGCGGGTGGACGAGGCTCTGTGCCATCCGCACCGCCATGAAGTTGAGCGGCACGAAGGCGCCGGCGACGATGGCGAAGATCGAGGCGTAGCGTGCCTGGCGCTCGCGGTCCTCGATCGCGTAGCGGAAGGGGTAGTAGGTCGCGTACATGAGGAAGACGATCAGGAAGCTGACCAGGGTCGGCTCGTCCCAGACCCACCAGTGGCCCCAGGAGGCCTTGGCCCAGATCGAGCCGGTGATCAGCACCGCGACGCCAAAGATCACCGACATGTGGATCGAGACGTAGGAGTAGGCGTCCCAGCGCGAATCGCCACTGCGCAGGTGGAGGATTGCGAAGATGCCGCCGATCACGAACCCGACCAACGCCGTGATCGCCAAGGGCACGTGCAGGTAGAAGATCTTCTGGATGAAGCCCTGGTCGGCATCGAGCGGCGCGTAGAAGAAGACCAGCGAGAGTGCGGCGACGAGCGCCGCGACGGTCGCGATGGAGAGGGGTCTCAAGCCTTTGCCGTACATGCGTCTGGCGCGGTGGGGAGGGCCGGCTGGCGCCTCAGTCCTCCAGCAGGAAGTCGAACACCGCGTATCCGACCAAGAGGAAGATCAAATCGTATAGGCCGAGCACCGCGAGCCAGGTGCCGAAGCGGTGGTAACCGGGACCGCCCACCGCCAGCAGCGGCTCGAGCGCGCCGGTGGCGGCGATCGAGAGTGGCACGACCAGTGGCAGCAGGACGAGCGGCGCCAGCAGGTCGCGGGCGCGCGAGTTGACCGCCATCGAGGAGATCAGCGTGCCGGTTGCGGCGAGGCCGAGGTCGGCGAGCCCCAGGACGAGGGCGAGCGGCGGCAGCGCCGCGGCCGAGTCGAGGAAGAAGACGGCGAAGACCGGGACTACGACCAGCTCGACCGCCAGCAGGTAGACGAGCAGTGCCGCCGCCTTGGCGGCGAAGAGCGCCGTGCGGTCGATCGGCGCGAGGCGGATCGCGTCGAAGCCGCCCTCCTCGCGCTCGGCCACGAACAGCCGGTTGATGCCGAGGATCGCGGCGAAGAGCAGCGTCGCCCAGAGCACGCCACTGGCGAGGCTGCCGGAGAGCTGGGTGCGGTCGAGGCCGAAGCGGAAGATGACGAAGGTGGTGACGGCGAACAGCGCCATCGCCGGCAGCGACTGCAGGGTGCGCAGCTCGGCGCGCAGGTCCTTGCCGAGGATCGCGGCGAAGGCGATTCGGGAGGGGGTCACGCGACCACCGTCGCCGCCGGTTCGCCGACGCCGAGCACCAGCAGCTGATCGGCCTCGGCGCGGAAGCGCTCCGGGTCGTGGCTTACCAGCACCCGCGTACGGTCCGGAGAGGGCGCGATCAGTCGGTGCACCAGCTCGCGCCCCTCGGCGTCGAGGTTGGAGTCGGGCTCGTCGAGCAGCAACAGGTCGGGCTCGTGCAGGACGCAACGACAGACCGCGAGCTCTCCGCCGGAATGCGGCAGCGGCTCGA
>JASLJO010000071.1 GCA_030152505.1 Solirubrobacterales bacterium
GGCGATTGCCTTCCCGGCCGCGGTGCAGTCGAACTCGTCCATCCGCTCGCGCACCGTCTCGACCGTGGCCTGCAGCCGCGAGAGAGCCCAGCGGTCCAGGTCCTCGCTCGGCTCGGGCGGCCCGGCGAAATCAGCGGGCGCGAGGTCCTCGGCGTTGGCGTAGAGCACCCAGAAGGAGTAGGTGTTCCACAGGGTGAGGAGGAACTGGCGGACCGATTCGCCCACCGTGTCCACAGAGAAGCGGTAGCCGGCCCATGGCTGCTGCGCGGTCAGGTAGTACCAGCGGAAGGCGTCGGCGCCATGGGTGGAGATCACATCCCAGGGCTCGACCACGTTGCCCTTGCTCTTCGACATCTTCTGCCCCTCGGGGTCGAGGATCAGGCCGAGGCAGACGCAGTTGCGGTAGCTGGAGCGCTCGAACAGCAGGGTCGACTCGGCGAGCAGGGTGTAGAACCAGCCGCGCGTCTGGTCGATCGCCTCGCAGATGAAGTCGGCGGGGAAGCGCTCGGCGAACAGATCCTCGTTCTCAAACGGGTAGTGGAACTGGGCGAACGGCATCGCGCCGCTGTCGTACCAGGTGTCGATCACCGACTCGACCCGGCGCATCTCGTCGCCGCACCTCTCGCACTCGACGGTCACCTCATCGATGTAGGGGCGATGGAGGTCATCGGGGACCTCTCCTTTGGCGCGCTCGCGCAGCTCGGCCACCGAGCCGGCGCAGAAGCGGCCGTTGCAACCATCCGACGTGCACTCCCAGATCGGCAGCGGCGTCCCCCAGTAGCGGTCGCGGGAGAGCGCCCAGTCGACGTTGTTCTCCAGCCATTTGCCGAAGCGGCCGCGCTTGATGTGTTCGGGATGCCAGCCGATCGCCTCGTTGTTGGCGAGCAGCTGCTCGCGCGCCTGCGAGGTGGCGATGTACCAACTCGACTTGGCGTAGTAGAGCAGTGGCGTGCCGCAGCGCCAGCAGTGTGGGTAGGCGTGCTCGTAGACCTGCTCGCAGAAGAGCAGGCCGCGGTCGGCGAGGCTGTCGATCAGCCGCCGCGTTACCCCGGGATCCTTGACGAACTCGTCCTCGAAGCCGATGACGCGGTTGTCGAAACGGCCGTCCGGCTTGACCGGGTTATAGAGGCTGCCGTGGTCCGTGGGCTCGAAGATCCCGTTCTCGGCGCCGACCGCGTAGTCGTCCTCGCCGAAGGCGGGGGCGATGTGGACGAGGCCGGTGCCGTCCTCGGTGGTGACGAAGTCGCCGGCGATCACCGGGAAGCCGCCGGGCTCGCGATCGCTGAGAGCGAAGACCGGGCCCCGGTAGCGTCGCCCGACCAGCTCGGCGCCCGCCAACCGCCCGACGACCTCAGCCCCCTCGCCGAGCACCCGCTCGACCAGCGGCTCGGCGAGGATCAGGATCTCGTCGCCAACCCTCGCCCTGACATAGGTGACATCCGGCGCGACCGCGATCGCCTCGTTGCCCGGCAGCGTCCACGGCGTGGTGGTCCAGACGAGCAGATATTCAGCCGCCGCCTCCTCTGCTCCCGCAATCCCGAGAGAATCAGATATGGACTCGGGATTGCTCCCGCGTCCGGGGGCGGCGGGGCTCAGCAAAGGGATCTTCACGTAGATCGAGGGGTCCTCCACGTCCTCGTAGCCGAGCGCGACCTCGTGCGAGGAGAGCGCGGTGCCGCAGCGGGGACAGTAGGGGACGACCTTGTGGCCCTCGTAGAGGCGGTCGTCGTCCCAGAGCCTGCGCAGCGACCACCAGACCGACTCGATGTAGTCGTTCTCGAGGGTGACGTAGGGGTCGTCGAGGTCGATCCAGAAGCCGATCCGCTCGGTCAACCTGTTCCACTCCTCGACGTACTCGAAGACGGAGGCGCGGCAGCGGGCGTTGAACCTGTCGATGCCGTACTCCTCGACCTCCTGCTTGGAGCCGATGCCGAGCTCCTTTTCGACCTCGAGCTCGACCGGCAGGCCGTGGCAGTCCCAGCCGGCCTTGCGCGGCACGCGGTAGCCGCGCATCGTGCGATAGCGGGGGTAGACGTCCTTGAAGACGCGCGAGAGGACGTGGTGGGAGCCCGGGCGGCCGTTGGCGGTCGGCGGACCCTCGTAGAAGCTCCAGACGTCGGCCTCCTCGCGGTTGGCGAGCGAGCGGGCGAAGACGTCGCGCTCGCGCCACCGTTCCAGCACCCGCTCCTCGAGCTCGGGGAAGGACTGCCTCGGGTCGACCGCTTTGAAGCCTGGCATGAGCAGGTGATTCTAGGAGCGGGTAGCCTCCCCGCCGCATGCCCCCTCTATTGGACCTGAACGGGAAGGTGGCACTGGTGACCGGCGCCGCCCGCGGGATCGGCTATGAGACGGCGCGTCAGATGCACCTGCGCGGCGCCTCGGTCGCCGTGGTCGATCTCGACTCCGAGCAGGCGCGCGAGGCAGCCGAGCGGATCGGCGAGCGGACGCTTGGCATCGGCGCCGACGTAACCGACCAGGGCGCGATGCAGGCCGCCGTTGCCGAGGCGGTCGAGCGCTTCGGCGGCCTCGACGTCGCCGTCGCCAACGCCGGCATCGCCCAGTCGCAGGTGGCCACCGTGCGCGGCATCGGCGGCGAGGAGTGGGAGCGGGTCTTCGAGGTCGACATGCTCGGCGTCTGGCGGACCGTGCGCGCCGTCCTGCCGCAGATCGTCGAGCGCAAGGGCCACATCGTCGTCACCGGTTCGGTCTACTCATTCGCCAACGGCGTGCTCAACAGCCCCTACGCGGTTGCAAAGGCGGGCGTCGAGGCGCTGGGCCGCGGCCTGCGGGCCGAGCTGATGCCGTTGGGCGCCAGCGCCGGCGTGGTCTACTACGGCTGGGTCGACACCAGGCTCGTCCAGGACGGCTTCGAGCGCAAGCACTCCAACCGCCTGCAGGAAAACGCCCCCGCCTGGCTGTTCAAGCGGATCCAGCCGGACGAGGCGGGGGCAGCCACCGTGCGCGGCATCGAGGAACGCGCTCCCCGCACCTTCGCACCGAAGTGGTGGCGCTATGTCTCCGCCCTGCGGGGCATCATCAACCCGATCCTCGACCGCCGCTTCGACCGCGACCCGCAGATGTTCGAGACGATCCGCGCGGTCGAGGCGGAAGCCGACGAGCAGGGTGCCACCGCGGTCTCAGCGGCTCCGCGTCAGCTCCTCTAACAGAAAGACGAAGGACTCATACGGCTTGCCGGTGGCACGGCTGAGGCCGATCTCGCAGGTGCGGTTGCTCGAGAGGTGGGCGTCGAAGCGGCGGCCGGCCAGCTCCGAGACCTGATCGGCGGTCGCCGCCGCGGTCAGCTCCGGATGGCTGAAGCCGCGATCGCCGGCGAAGCCGCAGCAGGTCGCCGAGGGTGCGACGTAGACGTCGTCGGCGAGCGCGTCGGCGAGCGCGCGCAGTCGCGGCGCCAGACCCATCTGGCGCGTGGCGCAGGTCGGGTGGACGGTCGCAGAGTCGACCCTGCGGCGGACCTCCAGCTCCGGCATGAGGCGATCGTGCGCCCAGGCGACCGAGTCGAGGATCGTCAGCTTGTCGAGGCGCTCGCCGTTCACCTCACCGAGCACTCCGTCGCCGGGCTCGGCGATCGCATGCGTGCAGGAGGCGGCGTCGGTCACTATGGGCAGCTCGGCCTCCCCGCTCCAGCGCCAGAGCCGCTCGACCAGCTCATTCGCCTTGTGCCGCTGCGCCTCGGCGAACCCTTTCGAGCCCCAGGGCAGCCCGCAGCACGACCCCGCCACGTCATCCGGAATCCAGACCGGCGACCCGGCCCGTGCCGAGACCTCCACCATCGCCTCCGCCAGGCTGCGGTCCCCGGAACCGCCGAAGATGCGGTTGGTGCAGCTGGGGAGGTAGACGGCGGCGGCGCTCTCCCGGGTCGTGGCCGGGAGGCGGGACGAGGCCGGGCCGGGCAGGCCTGCGCCACGCTTCGTCCGGCGGGCGAGCGGCCCGCCGAGGCGCAGCGCGGCGCGTGAGGCTTTCTCCACCGTGCTCCAGCTCTTTGCTCCGCGCAGCGCCATCGCTTCGGCGCGAGGAGAGTGCTCCTCCCGGCGCAGTTCCTTCACCAGCCTGCCGGTGTCGATGCCGAGCGGACAGGCGAGGCGGCAGGAGCCATCGGCGGCACAGGTGTCGAGGCCGTCGTAGGAATACTCCTCCTCCAGGGCGCGGCGCAGCGGCGAGCCGTCGGGCTGGCGGGCGATCTCACGGCGCAGGACGATCCGCTGGCGTGGCGTCGTCGTCAGGTTGCGGCTCGGACAGACCGGCTCACAGAAGCCGCACTCGACGCAGGTCGTGGCGGACTCCTCGATCTCCGGGGTCGTTTTCAGATTGCGCAGGTGGGCGCCAGCGTCGCGGTTGAGGACGACGCCCGGGGCGAGCACGCCGTCGGGGTCGGCGAGCCGCTTCACCCGCCACATCAGCTCGGTCGCCTTCTCGCCCCACTCGCGCTCGACGTAGGGGGCCATGTTGATCCCGGTGCCGTGCTCGGCCTTGAGCGAGCCGTCGTAGCGGTCGACGATCAGCTCCACCAGCTTCGCCATGAAGGACTCGTAGCGCTCGAGGTCCTCCTGCTTGGCGAAGTCCGGGGTGAGCATGAAGTGCAGATTGCCGGCGGAGGCGTGACCGGCGACTCCGGGCAGGAAGCCGTGCTCGCCGAGCAGCGCCTGCAGGTCGCCGGCGCCCTCGGCGATCCGCTCCGGCGGCACGCAGACGTCCTCGACGATCAGCGCCGTGCCTGGCAGCCGCAGCCGCCCGACCAGGCCGTGCAGCCCCTCCCGCACCCGCCAGGCGAGCTCGATCTCCTCGGCCTCGCGGGTGAACTCGATCGGGCGGATTGTCTCGTGGCCGGCGAGGATCTCCCTCGCCTCATCGACGTGGGCGTCGAGCTCGGCATCGGTCTCGGCGCCGAACTCGACCAGCAGGACCGCCGACTCCGGCGGCAGCTCTTTCCACTCCTCGGGCGCGCCGACCATGTTCCAGGCGGCGGTGATCAGCGCCGGGGCGACCATCAGCTCGACCGCGGTGGCGCCGCTCTCGACCAGGTCGCGCACCGGGGCGATCGCGGCGTCGACTCCGGGGAAGTGGACCCAGGCGGTGGTCGTGCGAGCCGGCACGGGCACGGTCTCGAAGACGGCCTCGGCGACGAAGCCGAGCGTCCCCTCCGAGCCGACCAGCAGGCGGCGGAAGATCTCCAGCGGCTCCTCGGCGTCGAGGAAGGCGCAGAGCCGGTAGCCCGTCGTGTTCTTGATCGTGAACTTGCGCCGGATGCGCTCGCTCAGCTCGGCGTCGGCACGGATCTCGTCGCGGATCGCCTCCAGGCCGGCGACCAGCTCCGGCTCCTCGGCGGCAAAGCGCTCGGCGGCGCCGGGCGCGGCGCTGTCGATCGTCGTGCCGGAGGGCAGGACGAAGGTCAACGAGCGCACGGTCGAGTAGGAGTCCCTGGTCGTGCCGCAGCGCATCCCGCCCGAGTTGTTGGCGATCACGCCACCGACCGTGGCGATGTCGGTGCTGGCCGGGTCGGGGCCGAGCTTGCGCCCATGCGGGGCGAGGACCCGGTTGGCGTGGCCGAGCACCGTGCCGGGCTTGACCCGCGCCAGCGCACCGCCCTCCTCGACCGTGACGCCGCCGAAGTGGCGGCGCACGTCGACCAGGATGCCGTCGCTCTGTCCCTGGCCATTGAGGCTGGTGCCGCCGGCGCGAAAGACCACGGGTACGTCGTGGGCCCGCCCGTAGGCGAGGACCTCGGCGACGTCGGAGGCGTCGTGCGCCATCACCACCGCCTGCGGCAACAGGCGGTAGGGGCTGGCGTCGGAGGCATAGCGGACGATGTCGCTCGCCCGGCCCAGAACCCGATCGGCACCGAGCAGCGCCTCGAGCTCGCCGCGCAGTGGCTGCGGCGCTCCTCCCGCCAACGACTCCGGAGCGCAATCGGGGGCGGCGACGGTCATGCCATGATCTTCCCGGATCGCTAGAAGAGCGACATTCCCGGCTGCACCGGAACTTCGACCAGCTCGGGCTTCGACGAGGCGAGCGCTTTGGCGAGGGCGTCGCGCACCTCGTCGCGCCCGCTCGCAACCTGGGTGGAGACGCCGTAGCCGGCGGCGACCGCGGCGACGTCCAGCTCAGGCAGGTCGAGGCCGGGAGCCCCGGTCACCGACTCGACCTCGGCGAACCACTTGAGGATCGCGTACTCGGAGTTGCGCATGACCAAGAAGGTGACGGGCACGTCGTGGGCGACGGCGCTCCAGAAGGCGGTGACCGCGTACTGGACCGAGCCCTCACCGATCACGCAGACCACCGGTCGGTCGGGCTGGGCGAGCTGCACCCCGATCGAGGCGGGGAGGCCGAAGCCGAGCCCGCCACCGGCGCTGAAGTAGTAGCTGCCGGGACGCGAGAGGCGCAGCTGGTTGCGCAGCGCCAGGGTGCTCGCCGGCGACTCGAGCACGACGATGCCGTCCTCGGGGAAGACCTCGGCCAGCGCCGAGTGGACGGTGGAGGAGTTGAGCGGGTCCTCGGCGGGGATTTCGGTCGGCCCCGGATTGGGCTCGGGGGCGGGGCGCGAGGACTCGGGCACCGCCTCGAGCAGCGCCTCGAGGGTGAGCTTCACGTCGGCCACGATCGCGTCGCCCATCGGAGCGCGGGCGGCCTCGTCGGGGTCGCTGGTGATCGCCACCAGCTCCGCCCCCTGCGGCAGCAGCGGCCCCGGGATGTGGGGGTAGTAGGGGAAGACGGAGCTGCCGGCGACGAGGATCAGGTCGTGCCCCTCCAGCGTCTGGCCGACCGGGCCGATCGCCGGCGGCAGCACGCCGCGGAAGTTGGGATGGCCCTCGGGGAAACCGAGTTTGCCGCCGCCGGGGGCGGGCGTCGCCCAGACCGGCAGGTGCTGGCGCTCCGCCAGCGCCACCGCGGCGTTCCAGCCGCCGCCGGCGTCGATGTCCGGGCCGGCGACGAGAACCGGGTTGGCGGCACCGTCGAGCCGCTCGGCGAGAGCGCGCACCGCCTCGGGATCGGCGACCGCGCGACCGGTCACCCGGCGGGTGATCGCCTCGCGCGCGTCGGCCTCGTCGACCTCGGCGTCCCAGTCGTCCATCGGCAGCGAGACGAAGACAGGGCCCTGGGGCGGCAGCGAAGCGAGGTGGGCACCGTGGGCGAGGGCGAGCGGCACGTCCTCCGCCCGCGGCGGCTCGTAGGACCACTTGACCAGCGGGTGGGGCATGCGGATCGCGTCGCGGTTGGTCAGGTTCGCCTGCAGGGTCATCTGCGCGCGGGTCTGCTGACCGGCGGTGACCAGCACGGGCGAGTGATTGGCCTGCGCGTTGAAGATCGCCCCCATCGCGTTGCCCACCCCGGGCGCGGTGTGCAGGTTGGCGATCGAAGTACGGCGGGAGGCCTGAGCGTAGCCGTCGGCCATGCCGACCACGACCGCCTCGTGCAGGCCGAGCACGTAGCGGAAGTCGCCGGGAAAGTCGGCAAGCATCGGCAGCTCGGTCGAGCCCGGGTTGCCGAAGATCGTCGTCATCCCCTGATTGCGGAAGAGGTCGAAGCTGGCTTCGCGCACGGTTGCCATGCCGGGACCCTATTCCAGGATCTGATTTGCAGCGCTCAAGCGGCGTGGGTGGGACTGTCGATAGGGGTCGAGACATGCCAGGGACGATCGACAGAGCCCATCGAGCGGCAGGCGCCGGCCTTGTCCTGCCGGCGCTCGTCGTCCTGCTCGTGCTCTTGGCGGCGAAGCCGGCGGATGCCGCACCGCTCGCCACGCGCTCGGTGTACGCGGCGGGCAGGATCGTGCCGATCCCGGCGTCGATCCCGCACGAAGTGGGCGACATGGTCGACCGCCGCATCGTGCCCGACCTGCGCTGGATCGCCGCCCGCTACCCGATCTACGTCACCGATGGCTACTCGGGGCCGCTGCCCAACGGAACCCACGTCGGCTGCAACAACTGCCATGTGAGGAACTCCGATCACTACAACGGCCTCGCCGTCGACCTCGTCCCGCTGAGCGGAAGCGGCCGCTGCGATGCGAGCTGGGCGCCGATCACCCGCCTCGCCCACTGGGCCGAGCCGGTGCAGAACCGTTCCCGTCCGCCCTTCCGCTGGGTCGGCTACGACGGCGACGAGGGTCACGGCTGCGGCAACCACCTGCACCTCTCCTGGGAACACGCCGTCGCGCCGATGTTCACGCTCGCCGAATGGGTCGAGGTCTTCCCCGTGCACAACCAGGAAGTGAGCAAGCAGCCCCAACCGGCCACGCCGCCCGCGGGCGTCAAACCGCCGAAGGGTCCCCAGGGCGGCAGCGAACCCGAGCCGACCGCGGACGCTCCGTCCGGGCCGCGCGGGGGCATCTCCGTGGTGCAGTCCGGCGGCATCTCTCCACGTGGTGACTGAGCGGAACCTATCCCGGTAGGGGTTCCACTTAACTTTTTCGTGGATCGGGATCAGCTGACGCCCGGGGCAGTCGACGAAAAAGTACAAGACGTTTCACCCCTACCGGGATAGGTTCCGTCCAAGCGGCGAGACGGACGTAGGATGCGGCGGATGCGCCGACCGCTTTTGCTCGCTGCCGCCCTTGCCACCAGCTTGATTGCTTTTGTCGGCTGCGGAGGGACGGACGATTCGACGCCGGTTGCTTGCCTCGAAGGAGCGCCCACGTATCTGCGAGCACTGGAAGGGGCACCGGGAGAAGTCGAGCTGAGGGGGGAGACGCCGATCTCGGACTGTCTGGCGCCAAATCAGAGCGGTGGCGACCTGGCGACGGCCGGCCTGACGATGCTGAGGACCACCACTCAGCTCAACGCAGAAGCGCGTGCCAAGCCGGGCGGCGCAGCCAACCTGCGGCTCGGCTACCTGCTCGGTGCCGCCCAGCGCGGCGCCGACAGCACCGAAGGGATCCACGACGAGCTGGTCCGCCGCCTCACCGCCGCGGCCCGCTACAGCCCCGACAACCGGCCGCTGCCGGCGACCTTCCTCAGCACCTACCAGCGCGGTTTCGACGCCGGCCGGACCGGCGGCTAACAGAGCTCAGCGCGGCGAGACGATCACCAGGCGCCCGTCGGCAAGCCGGTAGGCGGTACCGACGGGCCTTCCCCTGCCCCGGGCCTGCCGCTCTGCGGCCGGCTTGGGCAGAACGTGGACGTGTGCATCGCCGGCGGCCGAGCGACGCTGGATATGGCCGCTGCCGGGGTTGACGGTCAGGGTCAGCCCGGCGATCAGGAAGGCGACCGCGAGGACGATCCCGATGTCGAACAGGTTGACCAGGCCGTCGAGCGGATCGCCGGCGTTCTCGGCGATCTTGCCGTGGCGGCCGAGGCCGATCCGGCTCATGAGGTCCTGTCCATCATCGGGGGCTCCACTCGGCGGCCTGCTCGAGCGCCGCCAGGTCCTCGGTGTACATCCGGGTGCGGGCCAGGGTGAGGGCAAAGGCGACGGTGCCGACGAGCAGCCCGACCACGGTGGCGCCGAAGGCGTCGCGCAGATTCTCGGCGAGCTGGGCGACATCGCCCTGCCCGAGCGCGGCGAGACCGGGAGCAAGCGGGATCAGGGTCCCCATCAGCCCGATCGCCGGGCCGGCCCGGACGAGTAAGCGCGTGCGGTCGAGGCGGCGCTGGGCGCCAAGCTCGTAACGGGCCAGGGCGCGCTCGGTCGCGACGGGTCGATCGGGGGCCTGGGCCGCGGCCGCGACGTCGGCCAGTGCCGCGGCGGAGAGCGCCCCCGGAGCGCTGTAGGCGTAGTGGGCAGCGTGCTGTGGATCGGCGATCGCGCGGGTGGCCAGCTCGCTCAGGTCGATCCCCCGCGCCCGCACCCGCCGGCGCCAGAGCTCCGTGCCGAAGCGACCGAGCTCGACCGCGCAGAGCAACAGGATCAACACCGCGGCGACGAGCACCGGGACTCGCAACGCCGTGGCGATGTCGGCCAGCGCATCGCCCAGATCGATTGCCGCGCTCATGCGATCGACTCTCCCCGGCGGCGCTCGAGCTGTGACCCGCTGAGCCCCAGCAAGAGGGCAGCCGCGGCGATCGAGATCGCCGCCCACGGCGTCCCGTCGCCCCCGGCGCCGGCGCCGTGCAGGCCGGGCGCCCCGAACCCCGGCGCTCCGCCGCCGACCAACGTGCCGGTGATTTCGCCACCGCTGCGATTGCGCCCGCCCGTGCGGATCGATGCCGCGGTCGCACCCGTCTCGCCGGAGTCGGCACCCGCCCGGCCCCGATCGTGGCGGCGATGGACGTCACTTCTCCGGGCTTCAAACGCAGCGGTGTCGACCGACTGCACGGCGTTCTCGCCCCGCCTCGTCCCGCTGTGGTCGCGCACCCGCGGACCCCGGCTGTGGAGAGTCCGCTCGCCCCCCGGCGTCCTCCCCCTGCTCTGCGGTTTGGGACGACTGAACAGAGGCGCGCCCCTGCCGCCGCCGCCGGCGATAACGCCGCTGCCCGACCCGGTGCCTTCCCCCTGACCGGGCTGCGGTGGCCCGCTCGGCGGTTCCTGCTCACATGGCGAAGGGGGGATCGGCCAGGCCTGCCCGGCGAAGGCCGGCGCGACGTAGGCGGTCATCCAGACGCCGTTCAGGTCCTGGCTCGCTTTCCAGCGGATATGCCCGTCGGGTTGCTGCAACGAGGCCAGGTAGGAGAGTGGCTCGTTCCCCCCCTCGACCCAGGTTTCGGGATCCTGTCCCGCCGCCCAGATGCCCTGTACCGCCCAGGCCGTCGAGGCCACGTTCGATTCCGTTTCGTGGGGGACGCGGAACTCGGGGAAGCCGCCGTCGGAGTTCTGGATGCCGCGCAGGTACTGGAGCCCTTTCAGCTCGGCTTCCGTATCCGGCCTGCCGGCCGCGCGCAGCGCCTGGATCGCGGCCCCGGTCAGGTCCGCTTCGGTGGGATTGCCCTTCACGCCCCACGACCAGCCCCCGTCGTCGTCCTGCTGACCGATCAGCCAGTCCACGGCGCGCTGGATCGCGGCCTGCGCGTCGGGCTCCTGAACGGGGGCGAGGGCGACGATGGCGAAGAGCGTGTCGTTGATTTCGCCGCGACCGCCGGGCACATAGGGGAAGGAACCGTCGTCCGCTCGCTGCCGCGCCAGGATTTCGCCGACCAGGTCATAGCCGGCGAAGCCGTGCGGGTCGCTGCCGGAGGCATTGACGACCATCAGTTCGCGCTCGAAGGCGGTGGTCGGGATCGCTGGATAGGGACCCTCTTCTTCGAGCCCTCTGTGGAAGTGAGCGACCAGGAAGCTGAAGGCATCGGCGCCGCCCGGCCTCGCCTGGCATCGGGGGTTGATTCCGGCCGCCGCCAAGGCCAGCGCCACCCAGGCGCTGAAGCCCTGGCCGGATTCCGTGCCCGAAGCACCGCCGAAGCCACCGTCGGGGTTCTGCGCTTCCTGCAGGTAGCGGACGGTACTGTCGAGCCGCGCCTGGTTGGCCGGGCCCGGCTCGCCGGCCGACGCCGGGCCCGCCGTGAACGGCAGGGACAGCGCGAGGATCGCGGCCAGACGGCGCATCGGCTAGCTCGGCACCTGGACCCTGCCGATCGCGGCGGTCGAGCGGCGCCCGAGGAGATCCGTGACGGTGAGCTGGAGGCGGTAGCTGGCGCCGCGCGGCAGCCGCAGCGTTGCCGAAGTTCCGCTCGTGCCCCTCGCCCTCGCCACGAAGCGGGCGCCCCTGGCGCCGATCCTCTGCGAGGAGATCCTCCACTCCCTGATTCCCACACCCGGATCGAGGACGCGCCAGCTCACCTTGACCAGACCGCGGGCGACGCGACCACGGTCGAGGCGCGACAGTTGCAAGCGGACCGGGCGCGAGTCGATCGGCGGTCCGCTGTCGCCGCCATGCGCATCGGATCCCGGCGCCCCTCTCTCGCCTCCTGGCCCTTCGGCTTCGGGCTCCTCTTCGTCTTCCTCTTCGGCCGCGGGGGGCAGCCGGAGCTGGTCGTCGGCCGGCGGCGCGCCGCAGCCGGACGCCGGCGGATCGGGGACGCAGACGTCGAGGCGGTTCGAGCGAACCGCGCCTTCTCCCCCGCCCGGGTCGACCACGGTTGCCTTGATGCGGTGCCAGCCCGGCTGCTCGAAGGTGATGCTCGCGCGGCCGTCGGCGCCGGTCGTGACCGCATCGGCGTCATCGCTGTCGATCCGTTCGAATCCTTTCGAGCTCGCCACGACCGGCGCCACCTCGGCCCCTTCGAAGGGGTCGGCGCCGGTGCGCTGCGGTGCGGCCGGCGGCACGTTCTCGGTGTCGTCCCCGTAGGCGTCGACCTCGACTTCAAACGGCTGGCCGAGCGCGGCGGTGGCGGTGAGGGGCTTGCTGCCACCCGTGTAGCCGGCCGGGAAGAGCGCCAGGATCGGCCTGGCCTTGAAGGCGTCGTAGACCCAGACGACCTCGTCGCCGCCGTCGAGCTCGTACTGGCAGCCGCCGACGCTGGTGAAGACGTCGTTGACGAGGACGCCCCAGTACTCGCCGTTGCCCTCGTTCTCCCCGTCCGGTCCCCAGCGGGTGATGAAGTAGTCCTCGAACGGTTCGGCGTACCACTTCCCGTCGAATCCTTCCCCGAGAATTCCCATCGCGTCGACCGAGGCGGCGGTGGGAGTCGGGCCCGGAAGCGGGTTCTTGCCGTTGTTGAGCCCGTTGCAGCGGCGTCCCCCTTTGGGGGCGGTGCTGTCCGAGCTCGCCCTGACGTTGTGGCCGTCGGTCAGGATCGGCCCCTCGAAGAGGGTTTCGCCGCGGCCCTCGATCCGTACGTTGACCTCGGCCGGGTCGGCCCCCGCGCCGGGTACCGCCAGGACGATGTAGAGAAATGCGACGGTTGCCGCCGCGATGGCTGTGCGCATGCCTCGGCCCCTTTCCGCGAGGGCGATCGACGTTTGCGGATCGGAGGGAGGTCTCCTGGCTTCCGAGCCTTTCCCACCGCGCCTTCCCGGCCGCGAGGCCAGTGGCTGCCGCGTGGCGTGCGGCGGGCATTCGCTCGGTCACAGTGGCGGGCCCGCGCCGGTCTTTCACCGGCTTCCCCGTCCACCGATCCTGATCTTGGGATTCAGTCTATTCGTACCTCAGGTAGATCGTGTCGCCGACGTGGATGGTGGTGCCGCGCGTGGCCTGGCTTTTCGAACCGCCGTCGATCACGATGTTCCATTTTTCGGCGGGACTGGCGGGGAACCCGTTGACCTGGGTGATCGCCCCTTCGCCACTCGAGGGCAGGAAGCCGGTCACACAGGACGCCGGCGTGGTCCCGGCGACGGCGGCGTTCAGCACCGCGGCCAGGGTCGTCGTGGTGGCTTTCGGCGCCAGCGAGACCGAGCAGATCTTCAGCGGCGAACCGCCGTTGTCGACGATCAACGCCAGCGAGGCGGTTTCCGCTTCACCGGTGGCGAATTCGGTCACACCCTTCCACTGTTCGCCTTTGCCGGGTTTCGGCGGCGCCGCCGTGAACCCGCCGCTGCCCAGGGCCCGGACGGCGTCCTGGCTCGCGTACTCGTCGGCGGTGCTGCCGGAGGTCGAGTACCTGAACCCGCCACCACTCACCTGCTGGGTGAGGAGGAAGTTGAGCGGCGTGTTTTTTTTCGGCGCGGAGCCGGTGAATTCGGCTTCCTGTGGATCTATCCCACAGGCTTTGAGCCCCTGCACAGCCCAGGCGTTGGCGTCGGTGTTGACGCCGAATGCCGATTCGAAGGCGCCGCTCGATTTGACGAATTTCGAGACCAGGTATTTCTTCGCGTTTGCGATCGATTCGTTCGTGTTGGCGACACCGGCGGCGCAGAGCGCGGCCATCGCCGCCCCGGTCATGTCGGGTTCGGACGCTTTTTCCAGCGCCGCTTTGTTGCCCGCGGCTTTTTCCCAGGTCCAGCCGCCGTCGGTGTGCTGGTTGGCTTTCACCGCTTCGACCGCCTGGTCGAGGACCACCTGGGGAATCCGCTGGCTGCCGCTCGTCGTCTTCGCGTCCGCCAGGGCAAGCAACCCGAAGACGGTGGCGTTGAAGGTCGAGCCGTAGTAGCCGGGGCTTTCGGGTTGGTAGTAGGAGGCGACCTTGGCGATCAGGTTCTGTCGTTTCGAGACCCGAGCGGGGTCGATGCCGGCCGCGAAGGAGATCAGCGCCG
>JASLJO010000117.1 GCA_030152505.1 Solirubrobacterales bacterium
TGAGGTTCTTCGAGTACGAGGCCCGCGAGATCGTCAAGCGCGGCGGGATCCCCGTCACCGACTACGGCTTTGCCACCACGCCGCAGGAGGCGCGCGAGATCGCCGTCCGGATCGGCGAGCCCGTGGTGATCAAGTCGCAGGTGCTCACCGGCGGGCGGATGAAGGCCGGCGGCGTGCAGTTCGCCGACACGCCCGACGAGGCGGGCGCGAAGGCCAAGGACGTCCTCGCGCTCGAGATCAACGGCCACATGCCGCGCGGCGTGCTCGTCGACCCGAAGGCCTCGGTCAAGCAGGAGTTCTACGCCGGGGTCGTGTGGGACGGCATCCGCAAGCAGCCGGAGATGCTCTTCAGCGACATGGGCGGCATCGACATCGAGGAGGTGGCCGAGAGCCACCCCGACCACGTCGGCCGCGGCCACTTCTCCAATGTCCTGCCGCTGAGCGACTACCAGGCCAAGGAGGCGATGACCTCCTTGGCCTGGTAGTCGCTGAGCGGCAGGATGTTCGAGAAGTGTCCGCGGCCGACGTGGTCGGGGTGGCTCGCGGCCACCTCCTCGATGTCGATGCCGCCCATGTCGCTGAACAGCATCACCGGCTGCTTGCGGATCCCGTCCCAGACCACGCCGGCGTAGTACTCCTGCTTGACGCTGGCCCTGGGGTCGACGAGCACCCCGCGCGGCATGTGGCCGTTGATCTCGAGGGCGAGGACGTGCGCTGCCTTCTCGCCCGCCTCGTCGGGAGTGTCGGCGAACTGCACTCCGCCGGCCTTCATCCGCCCGCCCGTGAGGACCTGCGACTTGATGACGACCGGCTCGCCGATGCGCACGGCGATCTCGCGCGCCTCGGCCGGCGTGGTGGCGAAGCCGTAGTCGGTGACGGGGATCCCGGCGCGCTTGACCAGCTCGCGGGCCTCGTACTCGAAGAACCTCATGAGGCGCGGAAACATAGTCGATTGACTGCTCAGTCAACGACGCGGGGGGAGTCCGCTCGACGAGTTCCAGACGCCCGCCGTCCGAAAGTCGACGCTCACTCGCGGACCGTGGCTGGGTGGGCGGCGCCCCGGGCGCCCGAGCGACCGCGACATCGCGGCCTCAGACGACCTACGTCGCTGCGGCGGGCTCGAAGCCGTAGGCCTCGGCCAGCTCGGGGTCCTTGGCGGCCAGCAGCTCGGCCAGGTCGACCATCACGCGGCACTGCTTCCAGGTCGCGTCGTCCTGCATCTTGCCGTCGATCATGTGCACGCCGGCGCCGTCGGGGATCGCCTCGATGACCTTCTTGGCGAAGGCGACCTCGTCGGGGTCGGGGGAGAAGACCTTCTTGGCGATGTCGATCTGCACCGGATGCAGCGACCAGGCGCCGACGCAGCCGAGCAGGAAGGCGGCGCGGAACTGGGTCTCGCAGCCGGCCGTGTCCTTGATGTCGCCGAACGGCCCGTAGAAGGGCAGGATCCCGGTCGAGGCGCAGGCGTCGACCATGCGCGCGATCGAGTAGTGCCAGGGGTCCTGTTGGGCGGTGACGCGGTCGGCCTCGGGGTTCTCCGGGTCAGCCGGGTCCTCCATCGAGCGGTAGCCGGGATGCCCGCCGCCGACGCGGGTGGTCTTCATCCGGCGTGAGGCGGCGAGGTCGGCCGGGCCGAAGCTCATCCCCTGCATGCGTGGGCTGGCGGAAGCGATCTCCTCCAGGTTGACGACACCCTGGGCGGTCTCGAGGATCGCGTGGATCAGGATCGGCCGGTCGAGCCCGGCCTTGGCCTCGAGCTGGGCGAGCAGGCGGTCAACGTAGTGGATGTCCCAGGCACCCTCGACCTTGGGCACCATCACGACCTCGAGCTTGTCGCCGATCTCGCCGACCAGCGTGGTCAGGTCATCGAGCACCCAAGGGCTCTCCAGCGAGTTGACCCGGGTCCAGAGCGCGGTCTGGCCGAAGTCGGACTCCTTCGCCGCCTTGACCAGGCCGGCACGTGCCGCCTCCTTGCGGTCGACCGGGATCGCGTCCTCGAGGTTGCCGAGCAGGATGTCGGTCTTTTCCGCGATTCCCGCCGCCTTGGCGACCATTTTCTCATTGGAGAAGTCGAGGAAGTGGATCATCCGCGACGGCTTGACCGGGATCTCGGTCAGCGGTTCGGGGGCACCGATCGCCAGTGGCTGAAAGAAGTCTCTGGGGTTTCTCAAGGCTTGTCTGCTCCTGGGTCGTGGACGGCGAAATCTAACGCCCACCCCTCGCTCGACGTCAGGAAGCCCGGAGACGCGCGCGCAGACTGCGGCCGCCGGCCCTGACCCTGCGAGCCCCGCGGAGCGCGGATCGCGCCAGCCGCGCGGACGGACCGCCTGGCCCGACGATCATGGTGGTGATCGGCCGGCGATCGCGCCAAAGGCGGTTGATCAGCTCGTTATCCGGCTCGGCGCAGGAGTCCAGCAGGTGCTCGCCGCGATTCTCGTGGAAGATCCGGATCGCCTCGAGCTCCAGCTGGATGCCCGGCGCATGGCGCTTGAACTGCTCGTCGAAGGCGACCTTGAAATTGAACAGGGCGTCGTCGGCGCTGAGGTTGCATTGCATCGCGACCACGCGATCTCCCGTTTCCAACGACAGCATCTGCAGACGATCGCGGCGGGCGAATTCGGCGCAGATCGAATGGAACCAGGTAGCGCCGCCGCTCGTGGCAATCGCGGTGCCGTCGCGGCCCTTCCAGCCGCTCGCCTCCAACTCCAGAAAATCGTCGATCGCGGTCGGATCTTGGGATCTGTCGACGACGATCGGCTCGGCTTCGAGTTCTTCGCCGAGGCGTTCGCGCCGCCTTTCCAGTTCGTGCCGGCGGCGCGGTTTCAGCTTCGCCAGGTGTGGATCCGGCCGCCCGCAGCGTTGAATCGCACCGCGCTCGTCAGCGCTCTCCTCGATCATGTCGATCGCAGGCGACCTGTTCACGGCGTCGCGGATGGCGTCGATGACGTCGCCGTCGATTGCCCGACGCATCGTCATGAAGCGACCGCGGCGACGGTCTGCCAGATGCTGGGCCAGGGCCTCGGCGAACTCACCCACGCGGTCGCATCGCACGAGCGGGGTGCCGACGTAGCAGTAGGGGTGCTTCCAGGTTGAGAGGGCAACCTGCCGGCCGAGCAGTTCCGTCACGCCGACGGGTGCGCAGCCCGCCCAGCTGTCGCCATGCTCGAGGACGAGAAGGTGCGGGGGCGAGTCCTCCAGCGACCGCACGGCGGGCATCACGAAGCCCGGCTCGAAGAACGGATTCGGTTCGATTGCGCGCTCAGCGAGCTCGGCCCAGGCGTCGACCTCGGCAGGTCCCAGAGATTGAACCGAAACAATGCGCATGGAAAAACGACGCTACAGCGCTCTGCTGTATTCGTGTAACGAGAGGGACCCGCAATTTTTCCACCGGGGCACGCCTCTTCATTGCGCGGTTTCTATTCTTGGCAGTGCGATCCGAAGTGCTCGGTCCACACATGGGTCCCGGGCTTTCCTTCGAGCGTGCCGATTCTCAGGCCGATGCCGGTTTCGGCGAAGTCTTCGAGGATGTTCTGCCGATGCCCGGGTGACTTCATCCAGGCGCGGAAGATCGCCCTGACCGTGCCGTAGGAGCCCGTGCCCCAGGCCAGGTTCTCGCCGACGCGCCAGCAGCGCGAAGACATATATCCCGCCTCGCGCATCCAGTACGTGAATTCGCGCCCGCAGGCGAAGTGGCTGAAGCTGTCGCAGCGAAGCACGTCATCCGCCTTGTCCCGCGCCGACCGATCGAGCGCTTCGGTGTCGGCCAAGGGGGGCAGCGCTGCCTCGGTGCGCGCATAGTCGACCATGCAGCGCATCGTCGTTTGCTGGGCCTCAACGGGGGCATCGAGCCCCGTCTGTCCGGGGCAGGCCGATTCGGGGGCGATCAGGGTTCCAGCCCCGGCCGCCGACGCGGCCGTCACGAGGCCAAGCAGGAAGGCCGCGATGAGGGATAGCGGGAGCTTGTGGGCCATCGCGCTCTTGTCGCCAGAAAGAGCTGGTGACTGTGACGCTATCGCGCTGACCGGACGTGTGTTCGAGCTTCGTCCGCAAATATTGGGTGGTGGTTGTGGAACGCACTTTCGTCATCAGGTGAGGGAAGTTTGCTTTCACTCTTTCTGGAGCAGACCTCAGCACCGCTTGGTTGAGTTTTGGGCGAAGACTTTCACCCCCATCTGTATGCCTGAAAAGCACACTTTTCTGACTCACCTTGAGCAAAATTACCTAGGTTGGCCATATGTATGACTCAATTGATTGGTCAAACGTCGAGTAGACCTGTACCTTGGCGCGATCCACGCCCGGGTGAATCCGTACTGCGGGCGGCAGGGCTTCAACTCACCAGTAAGGAGATCCACTCGAATGACTGCCCAGAGGTTCGCGCTTCCCCAGATCCGCCAACTGACGATTTCGCTCGTGGCATGCCTGGCGTTCACTGGCCTGCTCGCCTTTGCGAGCTCCGCCGAGGCCGCGCAGGAGAGGCCGCTGACGCCAATCACGCTCTGCATCATGAAGAGCGGGCCCGACAAGGGAAGCGTCCGCTTCGTTCAGGCGAAGGCGCAGTGCAAGCGCGGCGAGGCGCGTGTCCAGGTGGTCGGCAGCTCCGGTGACTCGGGCCAGCAGGGTGTTCTTGGCATCCAGGGCAGCAGTGGCGAACCAGGTCCTCAGGGCCCCGCCGGTTCTCGGGGCGACAAGGGAGATAAAGGAGACCAGGGCGTTCAGGGTGAGAAGGGCGACACGGGCGACAAGGGTCTCAAGGGTGACCAGGGTGACCAGGG
>JASLJO010000125.1 GCA_030152505.1 Solirubrobacterales bacterium
GAGTGTCCATATGGACCTCTCAGCACCGGCACGTCCGGGGTAGGGTGCGGAGGTGGGTGTGCACACGTTTGAGCAGCGGTTTTCGACCCGGGGCGACACCGATGTGATCGACATCACCGGCGAGGTGCGGCGCGTCGTCGAGGAGGCCGGGGTCGGGGACGGGCTGGCGCTGGCGTTCGTGCGGGGGTCGACCGCGGCGATCTCGACGATGGAGTTCGAGCCGGGCGGGGTTCACGACCTGAGGGAGATGGTCGAGCGGCTGATTCCGGCGCAGGGCGACTACGAGCACAACCGGCTCAACCACGACACCAACTCGCACGCCCACCAGCGAGCGACGCTGATCGGACCCTCACAGGCGGTGCCGATCCTCGACGGACGCCTTGCGCTCGGCACCTGGCAACAGCTCGTCCTGCTCGATTTCGACGACCGGCCGCGCGAGCGGACCGTCGTCGTTCAGATCAGCTCGTAGTCCCAGCCTCGCGCAGAGCCGTGACCTCCGCAACGGAGAGCAGGCGAGTGTGGCCCTCAACGAGATCGCCCAGCTCGATTGGGCCGAAACGGACGCGGCGCAGGGAGACGACGTCGTTGTCGATCGCCTCCGCCATGCGGCGCACCTGGCGGTTGCGGCCCTCGCGCAGGACGATCTCGACCTCGCACTTGCCCAGCCGCCGCACCTCAGCCGGCGCGGTCGGACCGTCTTCCAGGTCCACGCCGCTCGCCAGCCGACGCAGATCGCCGTCGCTCGGCGGGCGGCGCAGCTCGACCCGATAGGCCTTCGCCACTTCATAGCGGGGATGAGTCAGCCGGTTCGCCAGCTCGCCGTCGTTGGTCAGCAGCAGTAGCCCAGTCGAGTCGGCATCGAGCCGCCCGACTGGATACAGCCGCGCCTGCGAGTCGACCAGCTCGACCACGGCCGGCCGAGCCCCTGGCTCGCGGGCAGTCGAGACCACGCCCGCGGGCTTGTTGACCGCCCAAACCTCCCGCACCTCCACTCCTACCAAGCTCCCATCGACCCGAACCTCGTCCCCCTCCCCCACATCTCTCGCCGGGTCCCTAACAACCTCCCCGCCCACGGAGACGCGCCCCGAATCAATGATCACCTCAGCTCTCCGCCGCGAGGCGACTCCACCATGGGCGAGGAACTTGGCGAGCCTCACGACGGAGTCGCCAGGGTCTGCCTCGGCCTAGCCTCCCCCCGGCACCGCGGAGTGGTATTGGCGGCCAAAGGCCGCTCCTCATCAGCCCCGCCGCAGGCGGGGCTTAGGCGTAGCCGAGGCAGACCCTGGCGACTCCCCGCCTCACGGCTCCGCACGTTGCTCCCCGGCCTTCAGCAGTCGCTCGCGCAGCTCGCGCTCGTCCTCCGGCGTCGGGTCGAACCGCGAGGGGTCCGGCAGTTGGTTGAGGCCGCCGAGGCCGAAGAGCCGTTCGAACAGCTCGGTCGTCTTGAACAGGGCGGCCCCGAACTGCGAGCGGCCCGACTCCACGATCAGGCCGCGCTCGGCCAGAGTCTGCACGGCCGACTCCGAGGAGACGCCGCGGATCCGCGCCACCTCCGGGCGAGACACAGGCTGCAGGTAGGCCACTATCGCCAGCGTCTCGGCCTGGGCCTGGGTCAGCGGCGGGGTGCGTGGCTTGGCCAACAGGCGCCGGGCCGCGCCCTCGCTGGCCGGATCGCTGGCCAGGGAGAAGCCGCCCGAGACCTCGCGCAGAACGACTCCGCGCCGGCCCTCGGCGAGGTCCTCGCGCAACAGGTCGATCGCCTCTGCCACCTGGCCCTCGGTTGCTTCGGTCGCCTCGACCAGATCGGCGACGGCGACAGGCTGGGGCGAGAGAAAGAGCAGCGCCTCGATCGTGCGACTCAGATCGCTCATGCCGTGCTCTCCAGGCGGCGGATCTCGATCGGGCCGAGCGGCTCGCTCTGCTTCCAGGTGACCTCGCCCTTGCGGTAGAGCTCGAGCAGGGCGAAGAGCGTGACCGCCTGGGTGAGCCGGTCCTCGCCGCCGAACTGATCGTCGAAGTCGATGCTCGTCCGCCCCGCGAGCGCATCCCGAAGCGCCCGAAGGCGCCGCTCCAGTGAGACCGTCGGGCGAATGTGGCTGACGTCCACCGGCGGCGGCACGATCAGGAGGTCGCCGAGCGCGGCGCCGAGCCGCTCCGGGTCATAGGCGGCGACGGCGGCATCGATCGCCACCCGCCGCAGGCTCGGCGGCAATGGCGCACTGCGGTAGAGGTAACCGCGGGCGGCATCGAAGCGCTCACGCAGCGTTTCTGCGGCACCGCGATAGCGGCGGTACTCGAGCAGGCGCGCGAGCAGCTCCTCGACCGCCTCCTCCGGACCCATCTCCTCCAGCTCGGGGTCGGCACCCGGCAGAAGCAACCGCGACTTCAGCTCCAGCAGCGAGGCGATCAGGACGAGGAACTCGGTCGCCACCTCGAGCTCCAGCTCGCCCTCTCGCTCGAGGTGCTCGATGTAAGCGACGACGACCTCGCTCAGCTCGACCTCGAGCAGATCGACCTCCTCGCGCAGAAGCACGGCGATCAGCAGGTCGAACGGCCCGGCGAAGACGTCGAGCTCGAGGTCCACCGTGAGAGCGCTCATCACCTCACAGACTAAGTCGTGATCGGGACGAACCGCGTCCCGCATGGGAGTAGCCTTGATCGGACCGATGAGTCGTTACGCCTTGCTGCTCGGCGTCGTGGCGCTCATCGCAACCTCGGGATCCCCCGGGGCATCGAAGAGCCCGACGACGCCGACCAACCCTCCAGGCCCCGGCGGGTTCGCCGGCCGGGTGAGCAACCCGTGGTTTCCGCTTCGCCCCGGGAGCACCTACGTCTACCGCGGTGTCAAGGACGGGCTTGCCTCGCGCGACGTCTTCACCGTCACCGCGGCCACCAAAGTGATCCAAGGAGTCCGCTGCACGGTTGTCCACGACCGGCTCTACCTCATGGGGCACCTGCGCGAGCGGACCCAGGACTGGTACGCCCAGGACAAGGCCGGCAACGTCTGGTACTTCGGCGAGGCGACCGCCGAGCTGAGCCCGAGCGGCCGCATCGTGAGCACCGAGGGCAGCTGGCGCTCGGGCGTCGACGGGGCCCAGGCCGGAGTCTTCATGCCCGCACACCCGCATCCTGGGCAGACCGGGCGGCAGGAGTACTACAAGGGACACGCTGAGGACCACTTCCGCGTGCTGAGCCTCAGCGCCGATGTCGACACCCCCGGCGCCTCCTCCCGGCACGCGCTGCTGACCAGAGAGTGGACGCCGCTGGAGCCCGGCGTCGTCGACCACAAGCTCTACGTCGGGGGCATCGGCACGGTGCTGGAGCAGGCGGTCAGGGGCGGCGACGAGCGCAATGCCCTCGTCTCGCGCCGCTCAGGCTGAGCCGACGCCCATGCGCTCGCGCACCTCGGCCAGGGTCGGTGCGGCGATCGCCCGCGCCTTCTCGGCGCCCTGAGCGAGGATCCGCTCCAGGGCCGCTTGGTCGGGCCGCAACTCGGCATAGCGCTCGCGCACCGGCGCCAGCATCGCGGCCACGCCCTCGGCGACGGCGGCCTTGAAGTCGCCGTAGCCGGCCCCCTCGAACTCGGCCTCGATCGCCGCCGGCTCGGCGCCGCGCGCGACAGCGAGGACGTCGATCAGGTTGGTGACGCCGGGCTTATCCGTACGGCGGACGATCTCCCGGCCGGAATCGGTGACGGCGCTGCCGAGCTTCTTGCGGATCGCCTCGGCCTCATCGAGCACGTACAGCGTTCCCGCCTCGGTTCCCCCCGTGGTCGACATCTTCCGCTCCGGCTCCTGCAGGTCCATCACCCGGGCGCCGACCGCCGGGATGCGGTGCTCAGGCACGACCAGGGTCTCGCCGAAGCGCTCGTTGAAGCGGCGGGCGATCTCGCGCATCAGCTCGACGTGCTGCTTCTGGTCATCGCCGACCGGCACCTCGGTCGCCTTGTAGGCGAGCACGTCGGCGGCCATCAGCACCGGGTAGAAGAAAAGCGCGGCCGGTGCCAGCTCCCGCTGCTTGCCCGACTTTTCCTTGAACTGGTGCATGCGATTGAGGTCGCCGTGGGCGGTGACGGCGGAGAGGAGCCAGGTCAGCTCGGTGTGCTCGCGTACGTCGGACTGGCGGAAAAGGATGCAGTGCTCGGGATCGAGCCCAGCGGCGAGCAGGATCGCGGTCGTGTCGTAGAACCGCTCGCGCAGCTCGGTCGGATCGTAGGCGACGGAGAGCGCGTGCAGGTCGACGATGCAGAAGATCGCCGGCTCTCCGCGCTCCTGGCCCTCGACGTACTGGCGGATCGCGCCTATGTAGTTGCCGAGGTGCTTGCGGCCGGTCGGCTGGATGCCGGAAAAGATTATGGGCGCGCTCACGGGGCGCAGCCTATGCGTGCTCCAGGCCGCCGACGTGCTCGCCTACAAGGCCGAGGAGGTGCCGGTCGGCGATGACCAGCGCCAGCACGTCGAGCTGATGCGCGAGATCGCCCGCCGCTTCAACGAGCGCTTCGGCGAGCTCCTGGTCGAGCCGAAGCACC
>JASLJO010000145.1 GCA_030152505.1 Solirubrobacterales bacterium
GCGTATGGAGGCCGAGCGCGGGGAAGCTGTGGCGGCCGTCCACGACTACCGCAAGGCGCGATCGCTGAACCCGCATTCCGAACTCTTCGAACGCTGATCGCCGGCCTGGGATACTTCCTGCCGCGATCGAATCGAAGGGAGATAGATGAGCTTGCCGGGCCGATCTTGCGTGTTTCTCGCGCTGGCTGTCGCGGTTTTCCTCGCCGTGGGTTGCGGAGAAACGGTGATCGACAGCGCCAAGACCGAGGCCGCGATCGAAGAAAACCTGGAGAAATCCGTGGGGCAGAAGGTCTCCTCGGTCGGTTGTCCTTCCGACGTCGAGGTCGAGGCGGGCCAGACCTTCGACTGCACGGTCAACCTCTCGGGCGGCAAGCAGGAGACCGCGACCCTGAAGATCCTCAATTCCGACGCCGACGTCGAAGTCACGAATCTCAAGTCCGACAACGGTAAGTAAAGTGCCCCGAATGAGCCCGACGACGACGGCCAATGCGCCGACCACCCATGCCAAGCTCCTCGACTGGGTCAGCAAGGTCGCTGACCTGACCAAGCCGGACGCCATCCACTGGTGCGACGGCTCGGCCGAGGAGTACGACGCCCTCGCCCAGGCCCTGATCGATGCAGGTACCTTCGAGCGCCTCTCCGACGCAAAGCGCCCGAACTCCTACCTCGCTCTCTCCGACCCTGCTGACGTCGCCAGGGTGGAAGACCGCACCTTCATCTGCTCCAAGGACGAGGCCGACGCCGGCCCGACCAACAACTGGCGCGATCCAGCCGAGATGCGATCGACGCTGAACGGTCTGTTCAAGGGCTGCATGGCCGGTCGCACGATGTACGTGGTCCCCTTCTCGATGGGCCCACTCGGCTCGCCGATCGCCCACATCGGCGTCCAGCTGACCGACTCTCCCTACGTCGCGGTCTCGATGCGGATCATGACCCGGATGGGCAAGGCCGCGCTCGACCTGCTCGGCGGAGACCGGGAGTTCGTCCCCTGCGTGCACTCGGTGGGGATGCCGCTGGCCGAGGGCGTCGAAGACGTCTCCTGGCCATGCAACGAGGACAACAAGTACATCGTCCACTACCCCGAGACGCGGGAGATCTGGTCCTTCGGCTCCGGCTATGGCGGCAACGCCCTGCTCGGCAAGAAGTGCTTCGCGCTGCGGATCGCCTCGGCGATGGCGCGCGACGAGGGCTGGCTGGCCGAGCACATGCTGATCCTCAAACTGACTTCGCCCGAGGGAGCGGTGAAATACGTCACCGGCGCCTTCCCTTCGGCCTGCGGCAAGACCAACCTGGCGATGCTGGTCCCGACCCTGCCCGACTGGAAGGTCGAGACGATCGGCGACGACATCGCCTGGATGAAGTTCGGCGAGGATGGCCGCCTCTACGCGGTCAATCCCGAGGCCGGCTTCTTCGGCGTCGCGCCCAACACCAGCCACAAGACCAACCCCAACGCGATGGACACGATCGAGCGCAATTCGATCTTCACCAACTGCGCCAAGACCGACGACGGCGACATCTGGTGGGAGGGGATGACCGGCGAGGCGCCCGCGCACGCGATCGACTGGCATGGCAACGATTGGACTCCCGAGTCGGAGACCCCCGCCGCGCACCCGAACGCCCGCTTCACCACGCCCGCCTCGCAATGCCCGTCGATTGCGCCCGAGTGGGAGGACCCCGCCGGCGTGCCGATCGACGCCTTCCTCTTCGGCGGCCGCCGGGCGACGGTCGTACCGCTCGTCCAGGAGGCATTCGACTGGGAGCACGCGGTCTTCATGGGGGCGACGATGTCCTCGGAGACGACCGCCGCCGCCGCCGGCGCCGTCGGTCAGCTGCGCTTTGACCCGATGGCGATGCTGCCTTTCTGCGGCTACAACATGGCCGACTACTTCGCCCACTGGCTCGAGGCGGGCAAGCGCGAGGGGGTCGAGCTGCCGCGTGTCTTCTACGTCAACTGGTTCCGCAAAGGGGCAGACGGCAAGTTCCTCTGGCCCGGTTTCGGCGAGAACAGCCGTGTGCTCGAGTGGGTCTTCCGTCGTTGCGAGAACGCCGCCGATGCGGTTGAGACCCCGATCGGGCTGCTTCCCACCGAGGGCGCGATCAACACTGAGGGGCTCAACGTCTCGCCCGAGGCGATGAGGGAGCTGCTCAGCGTCGACACCGACCTGGTCAAGGCTCAGCTTCCACAGGTCAAGGAGCACCTTGCCCAGTTCGGCGACATGCTCCCCGCGGAGATCACCGCGCAGTTGCAGGCGCTCGAAGAGCGGCTCGGCTAGAGGCCCGACCCGCTCCCGCTAGAGCCCGTAGGACTCGGCGAGCTCCGGGTCCTTCGCGGCCAGCATCTCCGCCAGCTCGACCATCACCTTGCACTGCTTCCAGGTCGCGTCGTCCTGCATCTTCCCGTCGATCATGTGAACGCCGCGGCCGTCGGGAATCGCCTCGAGGACCTTCTTGGCGAACTTGACCTCGTCGGCCGGCGGGCTGAAGACCTTCTTGGCGATGTCGATCTGCACCGG
>JASLJO010000198.1 GCA_030152505.1 Solirubrobacterales bacterium
CGCTGTCCCAGACCCTGCGCTGGTCCTTCCGGCCGCTGCCCTTCATGCAGGAGTGCCGCGAACGCTACGGCGATTCCTTCAGCGTCAAATTCGCCACCTTCGAGCGGCCGATGGTGATGATCTCCGACCCGGCCGCGATCAAGGCTCTCTATACGGAGCGGGCGCACGGCCTGCCGCCGGGCCGCGAGGTCGTCCTCACCCCGGTGGTCGGCCCGCGCTCGGTGCTGGTGATCGAGGGCGCCGACCACCTCGCCCACCGCAAGCTGATGCTGCCCGCCTTCCACGGCGAGCGGATGCGTTCCTATGAGCCGATCGTCAGCGAGATCGTCGACGCTGAGATCGACTCCTGGCCGCTGGGCGAGCGTTTCCCGATCCACCCGCACATGCAGGCGATGACCCTGGAGGTGATCCTGCGCGTCGTCTTCGGCGTCAGCGAGGGGCCGCGGCTGGAGCAGTTGCGCGTCGTGCTGACGAAGCTGTTGGAGGAGACCGCGTCGCCGTTTGCACAGCTGATCGGGTTGGCCTCGCGCCGCTTCGGCGGCCGCGGGCCCTGGGCGAAATTCGAGGCCCAGCTGAAGGCCGTCGACGAGCTCCTCTACGCCGAGATCGCCGAGCATCGTTCGAGGGACGATCTGGAGGATCGTGACGACATCCTCTCGCAGTTGATGCAGGCGAGCTTCGAGGATGGCGAGCCGATGAGCGACGGCGATCTGCGCGACCAGCTGATGACGCTGCTGCTCGCCGGTCACGAGACCACGGCCACCGCACTCGCCTGGACCTTCGACCTGCTGCTCCGCCACCCGCGCGAGCTGGCGCGGCTGCGCGACTCGCTCGAGGCGGGCAAGGACGACTACCTGCGAGCGACGATCAGCGAGTCGCTGCGGTTGCGTCCGGTGGTGCCGCTGGCCGGGCGGCGCCTCAACGTCGACCTCGAGGCCGACGGCCTCAGCCTGCCGGCCGGCACCGACGTCACCCCGGCAATCTGGCTCGCCCACACCCGCGCCGACGTCTACCCCGAGCCCTTCGCCTTCCGCCCCGAGCGCTTTCTCGACGAGCCACCCGACACCTACGCCTGGGTCCCCTTCGGCGGCGGCATCCGCCGCTGCCTCGGCGCCGCCTTCGCCGAGTTCGAGATGCGGATCGTGCTGCGCGAGGTGCTGACCCGTTGCGAGCTGCACAAGGCCGACCCGCGACCGGAGAAGATCGGCCGCCGCAACATCACCCTTTCACCCAAGGACGGGACGCCCGTCGTCCTCACCGCCCGCCACCCGGCCCGCGAGTTGGTCCCGGCTTAGGTTCTTAACGCGCCGCGGGGTGTTCGCGCGCCCAGCGGGCGATCGTGCTCGAGCCGGAGACGACCTCGCCGTCGTCGAGCACGAGGACCGGCACCTCGTTGGTGCCGCTCAGCTTCCTGATCTCGGCCCGGTCGTCGCCGCGCCTGCCCCAGGTCCAGGGCATCAGCCGGTAACCGCCGACAGTCCGCATCTCGTACGTGTAGCCCGCGGCATCGAGTGCCTTGCCGGCCTTCGCGCAGGGATGCGCGAATGCCGGACCGCTCTTCTTTTGCCCGCAGGTATAGAGGACCATCCGTGCAGCTTATCGGCGGGTTGCCGGAATTCTCGCCCGTGCCGCCCGGCGGTCACCTAGGATCGGCAGGTGGACCTCGGCGGAGACACGAGGGCCGTGCTGCTGGCGGCGGCGCTGATGTTCTTGCTCGCCCTGCTGCTCGGCGTCTGGAAGTACCGGCAGATGCGCGAGTCCCCGGACTCGCTGGCTCATCCCTACGTCGACACCGCCCATCGGGCGGCGCTGCTCTACAGCTTCGCCCTGCTGCTGGTGGCGACGTTCGTCGAGCTGAGCGGGTGGGGGACGGCGGTGAATCTGCTTGCCGCCGGGGCCATGGCCCTCTACTTCTTTGCCGCGGTGGCGGGTTACATGGTGCACGGCTGGCGGCGGGATACGGACAACCAGTTCCGCGATCCGGTGGCCGGCACGCACGCTTTCATGGTCAGCCTGATAGCCGCCGAGGTCGGCGGTTGGCTCGTCCTGGTCGCCGGCTTCCTCGACGGCCAGGTTTTCTGAAGAGCTGGGTTCGGGACCGCTCAGCGCAGCGCTTCCAGGCGCTCGAAGATCGCCGGAACGTGGCCGAGGTAGGCGTCGTAGTCGAAGACGGCGTCGAGGTCGAGGTCCGGGGTGGCCTCGGCGAGCAGGTCGCGGAAGTGGGTGCCCGTGTCCCAGGCCCGCTGGGCGTTCTCCTGGACGACACGGTAGGCCTCGTCGCGGCTAAGGCCGGACTCGACCAGGGCGGTGAGCGCGCGTTGGCTGAAGAGGGCGCCGTGGGTCAGCTCGAGGTTCTCCCTCATCCGGTCGGCGCGGATCGTCATCTCCGCCGCCACCCTGGCCGCCAGATCCTGCATGTAGTCGAGACCGGTGGTCGCGTCGGGCAGGATCACCCGCTCGGCGCCGGAATGGGAGATGTCGCGCTCGTGCCAGAGGGCGACGTTCTCCAAGCCGGTCTGGGCGTAACCGCGCAGCACCCGGGCGAGGCCGGTGATCCGCTCGGTGCGGATCGGGTTGCGCTTGTGCGGCATCGCCGAGGAGCCCTTCTGGCCGGCCGCGAACGGCTCCTCGACCTCGCGCACCTCGGTGCGCTGCAGGTTGCGCACCTCGGTGGCGAAGCGCTCCAGGCCGGCGCCCGCGATCGCGATGCGCGAGGTCAGCACCGCGTGGCGGTCGCGGGGAATCACCTGGGTGGCCACGTCCTCGCGCTCCAGGCCGAGCCGCTCCATCACCCGTGCCTCGACCTCGGGCGGCACCGACGCATAGGTGCCGACCGCGCCGGAGAGCTTGCCGAAGCGCAGCTGCGCGAAGGCGTCGCTGAGGCGGTTCAGGTTGCGGTCGGCCTCGAAGGCGAAACCGGCAAGGCGCAGGCCGAAGGTCGTCGGCTCGGCGTGGACGCCGTGGGTGCGGCCGACACAGAGGGTGTCGCGCTGCTCCAGCGCCCGCTCGATCAGCGCGTCGCGGTAGGCCCGCGCCGACGCCAGCACGATCTCCCCCGCCTGGCGCAGTTGCAGCGCCAGCGCCGTGTCGAGCACGTCGGAGGAGGTCAGCCCGTAGTGGACCCAGCGCCCATGCTCGCCCACCGACTGCGCCACCACGTCTACGAACGCAGCGACGTCGTGATCGGTCACCTTCTCCCGCTCGTTCACCGCTTCGACCGTGAAGCTCGCATTCGCCCGCGCGGCCTCCGCAGCCTCCAAGGGAACGACGCCCTCCTCAGCCCAGGCCTCGGTCGCCGCCAGCTCGACGTCGAGCCAGCACTCGAGCTTGCGCTGCGGGGACCAGACCTCGCCGATCTCCTTGCGCGTGTAGCGGGGTATCACGCGTTGATTATCCGGATCGCCAGCAGTCCGGCGTTTTTTGCCCCGTCCACCGCGACGCAGGCGACCGGCACCCCGGGCGGCATCTGCACGGCGGAGAGCAGCGCGTCGAGGCCGCCGAGGGCCTTGCCGAGGATCGGCACGCCGATCACCGGCAGGTCGGTATGGGCGGCCGCCACTCCGGGCAGCGCCGCCGACATGCCGGCTCCGGCGATGATCACCCGCAGGCCACGCATGCGCGCGTTATGGCAGTACTCGCGGACCAGCTCGGGATCGCGGTGGGCGCTCATCACCCGCACCTCGTAGCGGATGCCGGCCTCGTGCAGGACGGCCCCGGCCGGCTGCATCTTGGGCTTGTCGCTCTTCGAGCCCATGATGATCCCCACATGGGGCTCGTCGACGTCGATTTCCTCGAACGCCTCCTCGACCGCGGGCATCGCGGTCAGCCCGGTCGGTTTCGGCTCCTCTGAGATCTCGCTCATCCTTTCCTCTCTGTCATGTCAACTGGGCACCCGCTCGACCGCGCGGGCGGCGATGTCGGAGCGGATCTGCATTCCCTCGAAGGAGATGCGGCTGGCCGCATCGTACGCGCGATCGCGCGCCGCGGCGGGCGTGGGGCCGAGCGCGGTGACATTGAGCACGCGGCCGCCGGCGGTGACGATCTCACCGTCCCGCTCCGCCGTGCCGGCGTGAGTGATCTCGGCCAGCCCGGCGGCGTCGGCGAGCCCGTGGAGGACGTCGCCCTTCGAGGACGACTCCGGGTAGCCGGCCGAGGCCAGTACCAGCGTCACCGCCCAGTTCTCGCCGAACTCGGCCTCGACCGCGGCCAGGCCGCCGGGCTCGCGCGAGGCCAGGCAGAGGTCGAGCAGGTCGGAGCGCAGTCGCGGCAGCACGGTCTGCGTCTCTGGGTCGCCGAAGCGGGTGTTGAACTCGAGCACCTTCGGGCCCTCCGGCCCAACCATCAGGCCGGCGTAGAGAACGCCGTGAAAGGGGGCGCCGCGCGAGGCCATCGCCGCGACCACCGGCCGGTGCACGGAGTCGACGATCTCCTCGACCTCGGCGGGGCCGAAGCCGGGAACGGGCGAGTAGCTGCCCATGCCGCCCGTGTTCGGCCCCTCGTCGCCGTCGAAGATCCGCTTGTAGTCCTGCGCCGGGGCCAGGGGCACGACGTTCTCGCCGTCGCAGAGGGCCAGCAGCGAGAGCTCTTCGCCTTCGAGGAACTCCTCCAGCACCACCGTCGTCTCGCCGAAGCGCCGCTCGCCGAAGAAGACCTCTACCGCGTCACGCGCCTCCTCTTCGCCCGCGCAGACGATCACGCCCTTGCCGGCCGCCAGCCCGTCGGCCTTTAGCACAGCTGGATAGGAGGCGCCGGCGAGACGCTCGAGCGCTTCACCGTGGCTGCGCAGGAGCACGTGGGACGCCGTTGGCACGCCCGCCTCGGCCATCACCTCCTTGGCAAAGGCCTTCGAGCCCTCCAGCTCGGCCGCCGCGGCGCGCGGGCCGAAGGCGGCGACCCCGGCCTCCTCCAGCGTGTCGACCACCCCGGCGACCAGCGGCGCCTCCGGCCCGACCGCGACGAGGTCGACGGCGCGCTCGCGCGCCGCGGAGACGATCGCATCCACGTCTTCGGCGCCCACCCCGGGCAGGCACTCGGCGTCCGCGGCGATGCCGGCGTTGCCCGGCGCGCAGAGCAGCTCGGGGGAGCGGGACGAGCGGGCGAGGGCACGCACCATCGCGTGCTCGCGGCCACCTCCCCCTACGACAAGAACCCTCAAGCTCTAGAGCGAGTCAGAGAGCTCGTTCGCCGGCATCGCCGCGAGCGTCTGGCTGGTCATCGTCCCGCGCGAGCCGAGCTCAACCGAGACCTTGGCCATCGTCTTCTCGTCGGGAGCCTCGACGATCGTCACGAAGTCGTACTGACCCAGGGTCGCGTACTGCGCCTGGACTTTGGCGCCGATCTGTTCGACCTCCTGGTTCACCTCGGCAACCCGTCCCGGGTTGTTCTTAAGCGTCCGAACACCCTCGGAAGTCAGATTCGTCAGCATCACGTAGGTAGGCATTCGTCTCTCCTCTCGGCAGGGGGAATTCGAGCCTACGCTACCTGCGCACGTTGGTGAAGGGCCGGGGGCGCCCCAGACCCCGTTACCCGTCGTAGCCGACGTGAACGTGGTCGCAGTGGTCGCTGCGGGCGAAGGCCGGGCCGGGTCCGTCCACGTCGAAGCAGTAGATGAGCTCGGTCGGCATCGCCGGCGCGGGCAGTTGCGAGAGCGTCGTCGCCAGCTGACCGCATGGGGCGGTCGGTGCCGTGTCGGTGCAGGGGACGCCGTCGACGGCGGCGATGTCCATCGCGCGGCCGTAGTAGTGGTTGGAGATGTTGCCTTCGGTCGTGTACTCGGAGTGGTCGGAGCGCAGGGCCGAGATCACGATCTGGTGCGACTGGGTGATCGCCCCCAGCAGGCCGACGATGCGCGGGTCGATCGCGCCGCTGTCGAGGTCCTGTTTCTCCAGTTCGTTGGAGAGCGTCAGGTTGCTCCAGTCGATCGGCGCGATCACCGCGTTGGGGAGGGCCAGCGCCCAGTCGACGGTGCTCGCCTTGCACTGGCCTTCGATCGCGGCGGCTTCGTTCAGGACCGCGTCGACATACCACTGGGCGTGGTTGTGTTCGAACAGACCGGCGCGCAGGCTTCCCTGCGACCAGATCATCCGCGCCAGCGTGGCGGCCGAATCGTCCGGGTCCTGGTGGCGGATCCGCCCGTCTCCGTCCCCGTCCACCCCGTAGCTCTGCCACTCGCTCCCGACCAGGCCGAGGGCGCCACGTCGTTCGAGCTCGGATTTGGACATCCCGCGGCCGAAGTCCGACTCCAGCCGGGCGACGGCGGCCAGCGCCCAGACGCCGCGCTGACCCAGGTCATAGCGTGCGGCGGCACTCTCGAAGGCGTTCAGGTAGACGGCCGGGATGCGCTTGCGCCAGGGCTTTGCCGCCTCGCAGCTCAGCACCTTCAGCTTCGGCGTGAGTTCGAAGGTGCCGACCGCGGCGCCGCTGAGCTGGCCGTAGCACTGCGCATTGGCGAGCACCTCGGCGACGTACCAGTCGGCGTGGTTGTAGGCGAAGACGGCGTTGTACCAGTCGCTCGGTGCGCCGGCCGCACGCAGGTAGCTCGCCGCGGCGAAGATCGCGTCTTCCGGGTTGAAGGGGTCGGCGACCCCGTCGCCGTTGGCGTCCACCCCGTAGCCGTTCCAGGTTTCGGGCATGAACTGCATCCAGCCGACCGCACCCGCCGAGGAGACGTTGAGGTTGGTGCCGAAGGCGGTCTCGATTCCGTTGATCGCGGCAAGCACGCTCGCCCCCTGCGGCCCCAGCCCGTAGGCGTCGGAGGCGCGGCGGTAGATCGGCACCAGCACCGCCGGGACCCCCGAGGGCGCGCAGCTCGAACCGGGGAGAAGGGGAACCGAGAACGAGGGCGGTGCCACCGGGGCTTCGGCCGCACCGTCTTCGGGTTCGGGCTCTTCCTCAGTTCCGGGGGTTGACTGCGCCTGGGGCTTCGCCGTGACGCCGCCGCTTGCTTCCGGCTTCGGTTTCGGCTTCGGCTTCGGCGCGGGCGCGACTTCGGGCTCGGGCGCTTCGAGGGCGTCGCCGCGCTGCACGGACGTCGGGGCAGGGGCTTCCGTCTGGCTGGCGGGGGCTTCCGTCTGGTCCAGAGGCGCTTCATCCGCCAGCGCCGGCGTGGCGAGGACCGCGAAGATCCCGACGATGAGGAGGGCCTTCCTCATCCCCGCACGTCCGTCACTAGCCACTGGCCCTTCTGCTTGTTCAACTCGAGTCGGAGCTCGCTGGTCAGGCCCACCCGCAGCAGCGAGACACTCACCGTGTAGGCCCTGCCGGCGCGTGGCCCGGGGACGAGGTTGACCACCTTCGCCTTCGGCACCTTCGCATCTGGAGGCAGGCGCGGCGGCCGCTCGGCGAGCGCTTCGGCGAGCTGCGGCGTCGCGGTTTCGCCGAACACCGCTTTCGCCCGCCCCGGGCGTCTGCCTATCTCATAGAAGACGAAGGCATCGGAGAAGCGGCGAGCGACCTTCATCGCCGCCGGTCCCGCCGGGACGGGCTCGCCGGCGCCGGCGCCGGAGGCGGTTGCGGCCGCTTCCCCTTCGGAGGGCGAAGCTTCTCCGCTTTCCCGCGAATCCACGCCGGCGCTTTCCGAGCCGGCCGCGCCGCCTTCGCCGCCGTCCGCATTTGCGACGCCGACGCCTCGGCTGACGCTGAAGTGGGGTGGGACGCCCTGCAGGGAAGGGGCCTGTGGGTCGGTGGACTGCCGCCGCGGCTGTGGAGGCACGATCGCGACCCGGGCCGACTCGGCCGCTTGCTCAGGCGGCGCTCCGTCGCTGCCCGGAAGGATGAGCGCGGCGACCAGGATGGCGGCCACGCCGATCACACCCAATGCCGCCGCGCCGGTGCCACGGCTCGACGGGCTGCGGCCGGCGAAGCGCCGCTGCAGCGGCCAGAGCAACCGCCGCTCGACCGACCAGCCGACGCGCTCGAACGGCCAGCGCGCGGCATCCCCGGCAGCGAGCAAAAAGCGCATTCCACGCTTCCTTGGGTTTTCGTTGATCTGTCGTCGTCTCAACATCTGTTCGAACCCGCACAAGCTTACGTCGGATCGGCTAAGCGATTCCTAAAGTCCGGCAGCTGTATTGCGACGACCAGCTAGGCGGTGGCGGTGGCCCGCTCGGCGCCCGACGGCGCTTTTTCGAAGCTCAGCTCGCCGTCGGCGGCGTCGACGCGGACGGTGTCGCCTTCGGCGAACTCGCCCTCGAGGATCTTCAGCGCCAGCTTGTCGACCAGTTGCTTCTGGATCACCCGCTTCAGCGGGCGGGCGCCGTAGGTCGGGTCGTAGCCGAGGTTGCCGAGCAGGGTGCGGGCGTCGCCGGTGAGCTCGACCTCGATGCCGCGCTCGCGCACGCGGCCGACCAACTGGTCCACCTGCAGCTCGACGATGCGGCCGATGTCGGCCTTGGAGAGGCGATGGAAGATCACCGTGTCGTCGATCCGGTTGAGGAACTCCGGCTTGAAGGTCGCCGCCAGCACCTCCTCGATCTGCTCGCGGATACGCTCGTCGACCGACTCGGCGACGATCCGGTCGCTGCCGACGTTGGAGGTCATGATCAGCACGGTGTTGGTGAAGCTGACCGTCCGTCCCTGGCCGTCGGTCAGCCGCCCGTCGTCCATGATCTGCAGCAGGGTGTTGAAGACGTCGGGGTGGGCCTTCTCGATCTCGTCGAGCAGCACCACCGCGTAGGGGCGCCGGCGCACCGCCTCGGTCAACTGCCCACCCTCCTCGTAGCCGACGTACCCAGGCGGGGCGCCGATCAGCCTTGCAACCGTGTGCTTCTCCATGTACTCGGACATGTCGAGGCGGACGATCGCCTGCTCGGAGTCGAACATGAACTCCGCCAGCGCCTTTGCCAGCTCGGTCTTGCCGACGCCGGTCGGGCCGAGGAAGAGGAAGGAGCCGATCGGCCGGTTCGGATCGGAAAGGCCGGCACGCGAGCGGCGCAGCGCGTTGGACACCGCCTCGATCGCCTCGTCCTGGCCGATCACCCGCTCGTGCAGACGCTCCTCCATGTGGATCAGCTTCTCGACCTCGCCCTCCATCAGGCGGCTGACCGGGATGCCGGTCCATTTGGCGACGACCTGGGCGACGTCCTCCTCGGTCACCTCCTCGGTCAGCATCGAGCCGTGGGCGGCGTGCAACTCGGCCAGCCGCTCCTCCTGCTCGGCGACGGTCTTCTCCAGCTCGGGGATCTCGCCGTAGCGCAGCTTCGCCGCGCCCTCGAGGTCGGCGTCGCGCTCGGCTCTCTCGGCGCGCCGGCCTGCTTCCTCCAGCTGTGCCTTGGCGGCTTTGATCTCCTCGATCGCCTCCTTCTCGTTCTGCCAGCGCGCTTTCATCTCGGCCGAGCTCTCGCGCAGCTCCGCTAGCTCCGCCTCGAGCGCCTCCAGCCGCGCCTTCGAGACGTCGTCGGTCTCTTTCCTCAGCGCCTCGCGCTCGACTTCGAGCTGCTGCGCGCGCCGCTCGACCTCGTCGATCTCGGTCGGCATCGAGTCGATCTCGATCTTCAGCCGCGAGGCCGCCTCGTCGATCAGGTCGATCGCCTTGTCGGGCAGAAAGCGGTCGGCGATGTAGCGCTCCGAGAGGGTCGCCGCGGCGACGATCGCCGCGTCGGAGATGCGCACGCCATGGTGGACCTCGTAGCGCTCCTTCAACCCGCGCAGGATGGCGATCGTGTCACCGATGTCGGGCTCGCCGACGAGCACCGGCTGGAAGCGCCGCTCCAGTGCCGCGTCTTTCTCGATGTGCTTGCGGTACTCGTCGAGCGTGGTCGCGCCGACCGCGCGCAGCTCGCCGCGCGCCAGCATCGGCTTCAGGAGGTTGGCGGCGTCGACCGCGCCTTCGGCTGCGCCGGCGCCGACGATCGTGTGCAGCTCGTCGAGGAAGAGGACGATTTGGCCCGCGGCGTCCTGCACCTCGGAGAGCACCGCTTTCAGCCGTTCCTCGAACTCGCCCCGGTATTTGGAGCCGGCCAGCAGTGAGCCGATGTCGAGTGCGATCACCCGCCGGTCGCGCAGGCTCTCGGGGATGTCGCCGCTGACGATCCGCTGCGCCAGCCCCTCGACGATCGCCGTCTTGCCGACGCCGGGGTCGCCGATCAGCACCGGGTTGTTCTTGGTGCGCCGGGAGAGGACCTGGATCACGCGGCGGATCTCCTCGTCGCGCCCGATCACCGGGTCGAGCTTGCCGCTCTCCGCCTCGGCGGTCAGGTCGCGGCCGAATTTCTCCAGCGCCTGGACGCTGTCCTCGGGATTCGGTGAGGTGACCTTGTGCGGGCCGCGCACCTCGGCGACCGCCTTTTCCAGCGAGCCGCGGTCGGGAAGGACGTCGGCGACGCCCGAGCCCCGGTCGCTCAGCGCCAGGAGGATGTGCTCGGTCGAGATGTACTCGTCGCCGAGCTTCGCCATCTCGTTCTCCGCTTGCTGGAGGACCTTGACCAGGGTCGAGGAGGGCCGCGCCTCGGCCTGCTCGGAGCCGCCCAGCTTCGGCAGCGCCTCCGCCGCCTCGCCCGCCCGCGCGGCGATCGCCGCCACGTCGGCACCCAGCTTCCGCAGGATCGGTACGACCAGGCCGTCGTCCTGCTGGAGCAGGGCGATCAGCAGGTGCGCGGGTGCAACCTCGGGGTTGCGTCGCTGTGAGGCGACCTGCTGCGCGGCAGCGACCGCTTCCTGGGACTTGACGGTGAACCGATCCGGCTGCATCAGAATCCTTCCCTCGTCACGCGGCGTTCGAGTTCGGCGGCGTGGCGGCGCATGCGCTCGAGCTTTGCCCTCATCCTCTCCACCTCGGCTTCCATGTCAAGCACGATCTCGACTCCGGCCAGGTTCAGGCCCGCCGAGGTGAGGCGCTGGATGTGCCGCAGGCGCTCGACGTCGCGCTGTGAGTAGAGGCGGGTGTTCTTGGCCGAGCGCTGCGGCTCGATCAGCCCCCGTGCCTCGTACATGCGCAGCGTCTGCGGGTGCATGTGGGCGAGCTCGGCGGCGACAGAGATCATGAAGACACCACGCTCCGCGTCGACCGAAGCCGTAATGGTTTCCCTCCGCGCGTTCACGGCCTCACTCCCGTATCCGAGTTTGACCCCTCCAGAGGGGGGTGAATGTCGGATGCGCTCACCGCGCGGCCCTCCTCAGGAGGTCGGCGCGCGGGTCGGCGCCGTTGAGGGACTCGGCCAGCTCGTCGACGATCTTGCGCTGCTCCTCGTTCAGCTCCTTCGGCAGCTCGATCTCGAGCCGGTAGCGGATGTCGCCGCGCCCCTTGCCGCGCGGCTTCGGCGCGCCCTCGCCACGCAGGCGCTGGATCGTGCCGTGCCTGGTGCCGGCCGGCACCTTGATCTTCTTCGTCCCCTCCAGGGTCGGCACCTCGATCGTCGCCCCGCGCAGCGCCTCGGCGACCGTGATCGGCACGGTCACCTCGAGATTGCCGCCGTCGAGCCGCTTGAAGACCGGTGAGGCGGAGACTCTGGTGAGGACGAAGAGGTCGCCGGGCGGACCACCGCGGGGGCCGGCCTCGCCCTTTCCGGCGAGGCGGATGCGGGCGCCATCCTTGACCCCGGCCGGGATGTTGACCTTGTAGCGCTTCGTCTGCTGGGTGAGCCCTGAGCCGCCGCAGGTCGGGCAGGGGTCTTCGATGATCTGGCCGGCGCCGCCGCACTGCGGGCAGGGTTGGCTGATCGAGAAGAGGCCCTGGCTCTCGGCGTCGATGCCGCGCCCTTTGCAGCGCGGGCAGGTGACGGGCGCGGTGCCGGGTTTGGCGCCGCTGCCGTGGCAGGTCGTGCAGCGTTCGGCCTTGGGCACGCTGACGCTGACCTGGGCCCCGTGGACCGCCTGGTCGAAGCTGAGGCTGAGCTCGGTTTCCAGGTCGCGGCCGCGCTGCTGTTCGGGGCGCGCCCGGCCCCCGCCCCCGCGGCCGAAGATGCCGGAGTGGATGTCGCCGAAGTCGGCACCGCCAAAGCTCCCTCCGCCGGGCGTGCCGCCGAAGCCGCCGAAGGGCTGGCCGCCGGTCCCACCCTGACC
>JASLJO010000249.1 GCA_030152505.1 Solirubrobacterales bacterium
GAGTTCGAGGACTCCGAGGAGAGCCTGGTCAACCGGCCACCGGTGGTGACGATCATGGGCCACGTCGACCACGGCAAGACCTCGCTGCTCGACGCGATCCGCGAGACCGAGGTCGCCGCCGGCGAGGCAGGTGGCATCACCCAGCACATCGGTGCCTACCAGGTGCACCACGATGAGAAGACGATCACCTTCCTCGACACGCCGGGACACGCCGCCTTCACCGCGATGCGCGCCCGCGGCGCCAGGGTCACCGACGTCGCGGTGGTCGTCGTCGCGGCTGACGACGGCGTCATGCCGCAGACCAAGGAGGCGATCGACCACGCTCGCGCCGCCGACGTGCCGATCCTAATCGCGGTCAACAAGATCGACAAAGAGGGCGCTCAGCCGGACCGGGTGCGCAACGAGCTCGCCACCGACGACCTCACTCCCGAGGACTGGGGCGGCGAGACGGTCTACTGCGACGTCTCCGCCAAGACCCACGAGGGTCTCGACAACCTGCTCGACATGATCCTGCTCGTCTCCGAGTTGGAGGAGCTGGGAGCCAATCCCGATGCGCCCGCCTCGGGCACCGTGGTCGAGTCTCAGCTCGATCCTGGCCGTGGCCCCGTTGTCACGATCTTGGTCCAGCGCGGCACACTCGAAGTCGGCGACGCGCTGGTCGCCGGTCCCCAGTGGGGCCGGGTGCGGGCGATGCAGGACTTCACCGGTGCACGCGTGCAACAGGCGGGCCCGGGCATGCCGGTCGAGGTCCTCGGCTTCGATGGCGTCTGCGAGGCCGGCGAGCACGTGCGCGCGGTCGAGAACGACCGTCGTGCCCGCCAGCTCGCCCAAGAGCGCGGCAACCGGCTGAAGACCGAGGCGCTGGCTCGCCGCCAGGCGCGCAAGGTTAGTCTCGAGGAGGTCTTCTCGCGCGCCCAGGAAGGCGACATCAAGGAGCTCAACATCGTGCTCAAGGCCGATGTCGCCGGCTCTCTGGAGGCGCTCCAGGACGAGATCGCCAAAGTGCCGCAGGAGCAGGTCGGGATCAACATCATCCATTCCCAGACCGGCGGAATCAACGAGTCCGACGTGATGCTGGCCTCGGCCTCCGACGCGATCGTGATCGGCTTCAACGTGCGGCCGTTGGCCGATGCGCGAAAAGCGGCCGAGCGAGAGGGAGTCGACGTCCGCACCTACTCGGTCATTTACAAAATCACCGAAGACCTGCGCAACGCGATGGAGGGCATGCTGGAGGCGGTCGAGGTCGAGGAGATCCTCGGCGAGGCCGAGATCAAACAGACCTTCAAGGCCTCCAAAGTTGGCCGCATTGCCGGCTGCATCGTCAGCGAGGGCAAGGTCACTCGTACCGCCAGCGTCCGCCTGATCCGCGAGGGCACCGTCATCTGGGACGGCAGGCTCGGCTCCCTGCGCCGCTTCAAAGACAACGTGCAGGAAGTCGAGGAGGGCCAGGAGTGCGGCATCGTGCTCGACGGCTATGCCGACGTCAAGGAGGGCGACGTGCTCGAGTTCTTCGAGACGAAACAGGTCGAGCAGACGCTCGAGTAGGGCTAAGATGACCACCCCTCGCATGCGCCGCATCAACGAGGTGCTTCGGGAGGTGATCGGCGCAGCGATCGCCACCGAACTGAGCGACCCTCGGATCGGCTTCGTCACCGTGACCTCGGTCGAGACCAGCCCAGACCTCCGCAGCGCCAAGGTGCACGTCAGCGTGCTGGGCGACGAGGAGGCGCGCGAGGGCACCCTGGCTGGGCTACGGTCCTCGCACGGCGTCCTGCAATCGAGGATCGCCGCCGAGACGCGGATGAAGCGCACCCCGACCCTGGCCTTCCACTACGACCCCACCGTCGAGCAGGGAATGAGGATCTCCCAGCTGCTCGAAGAGGAAGAAGACGAAGACGAATGAGCGAGACCACCGATATCGGCGCCACCGCGATCGAGCGGGTCGCCGCCGAGATCCGCGGCCGCGAGCGCTTCCTGCTCACCGCCCACGAGGGTCCCGACGGCGACGCGCTTGGCTCGCTGCTCGGCATGCATCATCTGCTCACCCAGCTCGGCAAGGACTCGGTGATGTTCCTCGCCGCGAAGGAGTTCCCACTGCCGATCGAGTACCGCTTCCTGCCGCTGGAGGAGGTTTTCCACGAGGCCCCGGCGGACATGGCCGACCGCGCGGTGATCTTCCTCGACTGCGGCAACATCGACCGCATGCCGGTCGACTTCCTCAGCGAGGACGGCCACTTCACGATCAACGTCGATCACCACCACGACAACACCCTCTTCGGCGACGTCAACCTGGTCGAGGTCGACGCCTCCTGCACGGCCGAGATCGTCTACGAGCTGGCGGTCCTGCTCGGCGCCGAGATCACCGCGGAGATCGCCGCGGCGCTCTACGTCGGCCTGATCACCGACACCGGCAAGTTCATGTACGAGAACACCAACGCCCGCACCCACCGCATCGCCGCCGACCTGATTGAAGCGGGAGTGGAGGTCGACGAGACCTACCGGCGCCTCTACGAGCACGTGCCGATCGAGAAGCTGCGGCTGCTCTCTCGCGCCCTGGAGGGGATCCAGTACCACTGCGAGGGTCGCCTCGTGCTCGCCTACATCACCGCCGAGGACTACGAGGCGAGCGGCGCCGGCGAGGAGATGACCGAGGGGATCATCGACCATCTGCGCTCGGTCGAGGGCGCTCGGGTCGCCGCCCTGATCCGCGACCTCGGCGATCGCGGTCGGGCGGCACGCAAGGTCAGCCTGCGCTCCAGCGACGGCGAGGTCGACGTCTCGGCGATAGCCCGGGTGTACGGGGGCGGCGGCCACAAGCGCGCCGCCGGCTTCTCCACCGATCTCGAGCTGGAGGAGCTCGTCTCCTTCCTCTGCGACGAGGTCTCCGCCCAACTCGATTCTTGACGGTCCTGCTCTGCGACAAGCCGGCCGGGATGACCTCGCATGAGCTGGTGCGTCGGATGCGCTGGGAGCACGACTGCAAGGCCGGCCACGCCGGCACGCTCGACCCCTTCGCCACCGGCCTGCTGCTGGTGATGCTGGGGGAGGCGACGCGTCTGCAGCGCTTCCTCACCGGGCTGCCGAAGACCTACCTGGCGACCGCTCGACTCGGCTGGCGCTCGAGCAGCGGCGACCCCGACGGCGAGCTGACCGAGACCGGCCGGCTGCCCGGCTCGCTCGAGTTGCCGACCGGCACGGTGCGCCAGCGCGTGCCGATGACCTCTGCCGTGCGGGTCGGCGGCGAGCGCCTCTACCGCAAGGCGCGCCGGGGTGAGACGGTGAGCACGCCGCTGCGCGACGTCGAGGTCTTCCGGGCGAAGCTGCTCGACGAGGACGGCGAGCACGCCCGTTACGAGATCGAGTGCTCCAGCGGCACCTACGTGCGCACGCTGATCGAGACCCTCGGCGACGCCTACTGCGCGGAACTGCGTCGCACCGCGATCGGTCCCTTCCGGGTCGAGGATGCCGGCGAGGAGGTCTCGGTCGAGCGGGTCGGCGAGCTGATTCCGGCCGCGGCGGAGGCGATGCGCTGATGGCGAACATCCAGGTGACGATGCTTCCCGACGCCGAGCCGCGTCCCCGGCAGGTGGCGATCGGCACCTTCGACGGCGTCCATCGCGGGCACCAGGCGGTGATCGAGGGGGCGGACACGGTACTGACCTTCGATCCGCACCCGCTCGAGGTGATCCACCCCGCGGCGCTGCCGAAGCTGATCATGCCCTTCGAGGTGAAGCGGGACGTCATCGAGGGCCTTGGCGTGCGCGAGCTGGTGATCATCCCTTTCGACCGCGAGTTCGCCGAGCGCTCCGCCGAGGACTTCATCGAGCACGTCCTGATCGAGAGGCTCGGCGCCGAGAGGGTCTCCGTCGGGGAGAACTTCCGCTTCGGCGCGAAAGCGAAGGGCGACCCAGCGATGCTCGCCGCGCGCGTGGAGTTCGAGACCAGGGTCGTGCCCCTGGTCGAGGTCGACGGCGAGACCGTCTCTTCGACCCGCATCCGGGCGCTGATCGCCGCAGGCGACATGGTCGGCGCCAGGCGTTGCCTGGGCGCCCCGTTCATGGTCGAGGGCACCGTGGTCGAGGGCGACCAGCGCGGCCGCGAGCTCGGCTTCCCGACCGCCAACATCGTTCCCGACGATCACCTCGCCTACCCTGGCCACGGTGTCTTCGCCGCCTTCGCCGACGGCGTCCCGGCTGCGGTGAACGTCGGGGTGCGGCCGACCTTCGACAGTGGTCGCGGCGTCCTGATCGAGACCTACCTGATCGACCGCGACGAGGATCTCTACGGCCACAGCCTTCGGGTTGCCTTCGTCGAGCGCCTGCGCGGCGAGAAGCGCTTTCCCGGCGTCGAGGAGTTGATCGCCCAGATGCGGATTGACGTCGAGGACGCGAAGCGGGTCTGTGCTAGCTTCACCGACGCTCCATGAGCCTTGCGAAAGAGAAGAAGAGCGAGCTGATCGGCAAATACGGCCGAGCCGAGAAGGACACCGGCTCGGCCGAGGTGCAGATCGCCTTGCTCACCGAGCGCATCAATGAGCTGACGGGACACCTGCGCACTCATGCCAAAGACCATCACTCTCGCCGCGGCCTGCTGATGCTCGTCGGCAAGCGCCGCCGCATGCTGCGCTATCTGGAGCGCACCGATCTGGAGCGCTACCGCTCTCTGGTCGCCGAGCTCGGCCTGAGGCGATGATTTCGGCGGGGGAGCCCGCCCCGGATTTCAAGCTGCGCGACCAGGACGGCAGGGAGGTGTCGCTTGGCGACTATCGCGGCCGCAGGGTCCTACTCGTCTTCTACCCCCTGGACTTCAGCCCCGTCTGCTCGGACCAGCTCTCGATCTACCAGGAGGTCAAGCCGCAGATCGCCGAGAAGGGGGTCGAGCTGGTTGGGATCAGCGTCGACAGCGCCTTTGCCCACAAGGCCTTCCAGGAGAAGCTCGGCATCGACACGCCGCTGCTCGCCGATTTCGAGCCCAAGGGCGAGGTCGCGCGGGCCTACGGCGCCTATATCGAGAAGTTCGGCCACGCCAATCGCTCCCTGGTCCTGATCGACGCGGAGGGAGTGGTGGAGTGGGTGCACGCGTCGCCGACGCCACTCGAGATTCCCGGCGCCAACCTGATCTTCGACGCTTTGGCGTCGGTCGGAGTCTGACCGGCGATCTCACCAGCGCCGCCGTTCCGCCGCCGGGCGGGGACGAGCACATTCGCGGCGAAGGCGAGGTGCTGATCGTCTACGCCGATCTCGCCTGTCCGCACTGCGCCGCCGCCTGGGCCGAGATCAGCGAACGGCCGGCCCGGCTGGTCTTCCGTCACTTTCCGGTGGCCAGCAAGCACCCGCGCGCCCCGACCCTGCACGCCGCGGCCGAGGCGGCCGGGCGCCAGGGCCGCTTCTTCGAGATGGTCGACTCGCTCTACGCCGAGCGCGGTCGTATCGACGACCCACACCTGTGGGAACGGGCGCGGCGCTTCGGCCTCGACCTCGTTCGCTTCGTGGTCGATCGCCGCTCCGAGGAGGTCAAAGCCCGTATCCGCCGCGACTTCGAATCGGGGATTCGCGCCGGGGTCAGTGGCACCCCGGCCCTCTTCTCCCCACGTGCCAGCGCGTAGAGGTCCATATGAACACCGCAGCACCGGCACGTCCGCGCGTCTGTAATCTCTGCGAGGACAGAGAACGAGAGTTCTGAATGCAATTGGCTGCCATCCGGGCGGTCTGGAGGTAAAAACTTAATGAGCATGTTCGAAGTAAGCCGCGTTTCGGCGGAGATCGGCGAGGATCAGATCTCATTCGAGACGGGCAAGCTGGCCAGGCAGGCGAGTGGCGCCGTCGTCGTGCAGTCCGGGGACACGATGGTCCTCTGCACCGCGACGATGGGCAACCTGCGCGACGTCGACTTCCTCCCCCTCACCGTCGACATCGAGGAGCGGATGTACGCCGCGGGCAAGATCCCCGGCTCGTTCTTCCGCCGCGAGGGCAAATCGAGCGAGAAGGCGACGCTGACCGCGCGCATGATCGACCGGCCGATCCGGCCGCTCTTCCCCAAGGGCTGGCACTATGAGACCCAGCTCGTCGCGACCCCGCTTTCGGTGGACCACGTCCACCCCTACGACATCCTGGCGATGAACGGCGCCTCCGCCGCGCTGGCGATCTCGCCGGTCCCCGTCGCCGCCCACGTCGGCGCCGTGCGGATTGGCAAGCTCGAGGGCGACTTCGTCGTCAACCCACCCGAGGAGAGGCTGGAGGAGCTGCAGCTGGACCTGATCGTCGCCGGCACCGCCGAGGCGATCCTGATGGTCGAGGCCGGCGCCGATGGCGTCAGCGAGGCCGAGATCCTCGACGCGCTCGACATCGCCCACTCGGAGATAAAGAAGCTCTGCGCGGCGATGCAGGAGCTGGCCGAGAAGGCCGGCAAGGACAAGATCGAGCTCGAGGTGGAGGAGATCGATCCCGGTCTCGTCGAGGAGATCCGCACCTCACACGGGGCGCAGATCGACGAGGCGACCTCAATCCAGGGCAAGCTCGAGCGCCAAGACGCCTGCGCCGCGGTCAAGGAGGCCGTGGTCGAGAAGTACGCCCCGGCGGACGAGGGCGAGGTCGACGCCGAGCGCAAGGCCGAGGTCTCCGCCGCCTATGCCAAGATCGAGAAGGAAGTCATCCGCAAGCGGATCGCGGTCGACAAGAAGCGCCCCGACGGCCGCGCCCAGGACGAGATCCGGCCGATCGAGTGCGAGGTCGATATCTCCCCGCGCGTGCACGGCTCGGCGCTCTTCACCCGCGGCGAGACGCAGATCCTCTCAAACGTGGCGCTGGGCACGACGCGGATGGACATGCGTCTCGACACGCTCGGACTGCAGACCACCAAACGTTTCTGGCATCACTACAACTTCCCGCCCTTCTCGGTTGGGGAGGCGGGCTTCATGCGCGGCCCAAAGCGCCGCGACATCGGCCACGGTGCGCTCGCCGAGCGGGCGCTGGTGGCGACGATCCCCGACGAAGAGGCCTTCCCCTACGTGCTGCGGGTCGTCTCGGAGACGCTCGAGTCCAACGGCTCCTCCTCGATGGGCTCCGTCTGCGCGTCCTCGATGGCGTTGCAGGCGGCCGGGGTACCGGTCTCTGCACCGGTTGCCGGCGTCGCCATGGGCCTGATCAAAGAGGGTGACGACTACATCGTCCTCACCGACATCGCCGGCGTCGAGGACCACCTTGGCGACATGGACTTCAAGGTCGCCGGAACCGCCGACGGGATCACCGCCCTGCAGATGGACATCAAGATCACCGGCGTCACCTTCGACATCCTGAGCGACGCTCTCGCGCAGGCCAACGAGGGCCGCCAGTTCATTCTCGGCAAGATGGCCGAGGCGATCGAGGGGCCGCGCGAGATGCTCTCCCAGCACGCACCGCGGATCGAAGCGATCAAGATCGATCCCGAGAAGATCGGCGCCGTGATCGGCAAAGGCGGCGAAACGATTCGCGCTCTCTGCGAGGAGTTCGAAGCGGAGATCGACGTCGAGGACGACGGCACGATTCGGATCTACGCCCCGACCGGCGAACTGGTCGAAGCCTGTGTGGCGCGGATCGAGTCGATGACCAAGGAGGCGGAGGTGGGTGACCACTACCCCGCCGCCAAAGTCGTCAAGACGACGACCTTCGGTGCCTTCGTCGAGTTGGTCAAGGGCACCGACGGCCTGCTCCACATCTCCAACGTCAAGCCGGGGGAGAGGGTCGACTCGGTCGATGACGTGCTCAGCTCGGGAGACGTGATCGACGTCACCGTGGTGGAGGTCGACCGCGAGCGTGGCCGCATCGGCCTGCGTCTCTCCGATGACCCCTCGGTGGCCGGCAAATCGCCGGAGGAGCTGGCCGCGGTCGGCTCCGGCGACGGCGGTCCGCGGCGCAACGGTGGCGACCGCGACCGCGGCGGTCGTGGCGGCGGTGGCGGTCGCAGGCGCGAGCGCGAGCGGCGCAACTAGGTCCTTGAGCGAGGCGCGGCACAGCGAGCTCGGCTCGGGCGTCCGGGTCGTGACCGAGGAGGTTCCCTCGGTCCGCTCGGTGGCGCTTGGGCTCTGGGTCCGCACCGGATCGCGGAACGAGGCGCCGGCGCAGGCCGGCGTCTCGCACTTCCTCGAGCACCTGCTGTTCAAGGGAACCGCGCGCTACTCGGCGATCGAGATCTCCGAGCTCTTCGACGGCCTCGGCGCCTCGGTAAACGCCGCGACGGGTAAGGAGACCACCCACCTGCACGCCCGTTTCCTCGACGAGCACACCGATGAGGTCTTCGATCTGTTGGCGGAGATGCTGTTGGCCCCCACCTATCCGGATATCGACTCCGAGCGCGACGTCGTTCTGGAGGAGATCGCGATGTACGAGGACGAGCCGCAGGACCGCGTCCACGACGTTCTCGCAGACGCCGTCTTCGGCGAGCATCCACTCGGGCGTCGCGTACTCGGCGAGGCTGGGGTGATCGCCTCGATCCCGGTGCCGGAGATAGAGGCCTACCGCGAGCAGCGCTATACCGGTCCCCATGTCGTCGTCGGTGCGGCCGGCCACCTCGACCACGCGCGCATCGTCGCCCTGGCCGAGCGCCTGGTCTCGCCGCCGAGCGGCGCCGACGGAGTGAAGCCTGTGCCGACGGATGTCGTCTCCCGCCTGCGCTTCTACCCGAAGGACACCGAGCAGTACCACATCTGCTTCGGCGCCCCGGGCATCGTGCGCGAGGACGAGCGGCGTTACGGGCTCGCGGTGCTCGACTCGATCTTCGGCGGCTCGACCTCCTCGCGGCTCTTCCGCGAGGTGCGCGAGAAGCGCGGCCTCGCCTACTCGGTCGGCTCCTACAACGAGCAGTACACCGACTCCGGCCTGGTCGCCACCTATGTCGGCACCCGTGAGGACAACGTCGAGGAGGCCTGCGCGGTGATCGGCGCCGAGCTCGAGCGCCTTCGCTCTGAGCCCGTCTCCGGCGAGGAGCTGGCGCGGGCGAAGGAGAACGTCAAGGGCCGCCTCGTCCTCTCCTCGGAGTCGACGGCGGCGCGGATGACGCGGATCTCTCGCGCGACCCTGTTCGGGCTGCCGATCGAAAGTCTCGACGTGATGCTGGCCAAGGTCGACGCGGTGACAGTCGAGGAGTTGAGCGAGCTCGCTGCCGAGCTCTACGCCGCCGAGCGGCTCTCGGCCGCCTGCGTCGGTCGCGAGGAGGACTGCTTCCGCAAGGCGCTGGCGCCGGTGAGCCAGGAGCTGACGGCGGCATGATCCGTGTCGTCGTCTCTGGTGCAAACGGCCGCATGGGCCAAACCGTCTGCGAAGCGGTCGACGGCGCCGAGGGTATGGAACTGGCGGCGAAGGCCGA
>JASLJO010000264.1 GCA_030152505.1 Solirubrobacterales bacterium
GTGTAGAGGGCAGTCAGGCCTGGGTGTCCTCCGCGTTTGGTTCCGCCCTTGAGCTTCAGGGCCAGCTTCGGTTTGAAGCCGAGGCTCGAGCAGCTCGCCGCCTGGTAGCGATCGGAGAGGCTGACCGGGACGTCGTCGAGCGTGCTGAAGGCATTGCCTCCGCCGCCGAAGAGGATCGCTTTGGCAGAGCTCGGGTCGCATGAGGTCGGGTTGAGGATGAAGTTGTTCCGATCGACGTAGACCCTCAGGTCCCTGAGCTTTGCTGGGATCCCCTTGAGGATGTGGGGGATCGGGTCAGAGGCGGAGCCGTCGACTTCGACTTCGGCGGTTACCGGGTTGAGCGTCAGTGCCTCGTGGACGACGACGGTGCCGACGTCGAAGGGACCTGCCACTGCCGGCGTGATCGCGATCACGCTGAGCGGATCGCCGTGGAAGGGACCGCCGAGGTAGACCTTGCCCGGGACGTGGGTGAGAACCGAGCCCACTCCCGCTCCGACGAGGCTGTGGCCGATCTCGGAGTTGGCCAGGCAACTGGGAGAGGCGATCTCCTGCAGACCCGTCTTTGCCTTGGCGATCGCAATGGCCGATTCGGGGCATTTTGCAACTCCCGCCAGCCTGCCGAGAACACCGGGCGGCAAGACGGCCGAGAAGCGGGTCATGTCCTGTTCACCGTCGTTTCTTTGGAGGCGCATGTTGAACGGCGAGTAGGAGGCAGCATTGTTGTTGATGCTTCCGGCGCTGAACAGCGGCTTGAAGCCGGGGGTGCCATTCGATGGGCAGGGCCCGCCGCCGATCCCCCTGGTGACTTTGAAGGAGCTGATCGAGGTGATCTTGTGACTCGGGTCAGACCAGGGGGTGAAGACGGCTTCTGATTCATAGGTTCCGCAGGCCGACGGGGTCACCAACGGGGCCCTCGCCCCCTCGCGGAAGTGGAAGTCGAAGGTTTCAAACGGCGTCTGGGGGAGGTCGTCGAACTCCGCTTCGATCCTGCCCGTCTCTTCGTTTAAGCGGAGTTCGCCGGGGAGCTTGACCAAGACGCCGGTCTGGGGATCCGCTACGACGATGTAGATGGCCAGGAGGCTGTTGAAGGGGTTGTCGTAAGGCTTTGCGACGAAGACCTCTCCGGGCAGCGGATCGTCGAGAAGCGGGGTGTTGACGGAGACGGTGCCGACCTTGGAGTCCGAGGGGCAGCCGTGGGCTCCGTCGGGGTGGAATTCGAGCCTCGTGCTCTCATACTGGCTCGGTGAGCAGACCCCGAGGCCCTCTGCCTGGGAGGGGTTGATCGTCAACCCCTGCGGCAGGACGAGCTTCACGTCCTTGATGTCCGAGGAGGCGATGCCTTTGAGGTTTTCGAGACCGGGGTTGGGGATCTCGACGCGGACGCCGAGTCCCGAGGAGCTCTCGGTGTCGAGGGTCGTCGGGGCTGCGGAGAGGCTGCCTTTGACGGGGACGTCCGCGCAGCCGGTGGTGCCCACCGGGGTGCCCCATTTACCCGGTTCAAGGGGATAGCCGGGGGCTTCGTGGCTGACCAGCGAGGCCGGCTTCCAGCGGGCATCGCCCGGGAGCGGGCGGCCGCTTTCTCCCAGGGCGCCCGGGTGAAACCAGGAGTCGGCCTCGAGGCTGAAGGGCAGGCCCTGACCTGGTGCCGTGCAGCTGGTCGGCATGCGCAGGAAGGGCTTGGGGGCGGAGCTGGCTTTGCAGGTCGGGCCGGCGTCTTCGAGGGGGTTGCCCTGGCCCGGGCAGGCGCGTTCGGTGTCGTGGGCGGAGTCTCCCGGCACGCCCCACAGGTCGACGGTCGAGCCGACGATCGTGATCCCCTCGGAGACGTTCTCGAAGGCGGCGGTGAGGCCGTAGTCGCCGTCTGAGCGCAGCTTGGCGTCGAAGACGATCGGTATGGAGCCGATGTTGAAGCCAAAACGGGCGGGCACGCCCGGTGGGGGCTCCATGCTGAAGAGTGGGAGGGGTGCGACGAAGGTTATTCCGAAAGCGCCGAGGATATGGCTGACCGTAACCTTGCCGACCTGGGAATCGGTCGGGCACAGGGGCTTCGCGGCAGCGATCCCTTCGCCATTGCTCAGCTGCAAGAGCGTGCACTTCGCCGCCGCGGTCGGGTTGCCGAGGAGGCCCGGGGGCAGGTCCACGTAGGCGTCGCGGATCGGCTCCACGGGGGCGCCTTCGCCGTAGTAGGGGTCGGGGTCGTTGAAGGTGTTGAAGTCGACGGTGGTCTTGAAGTCATAGGGGTGACCGCCGGCCTGGGTGAAGGCGTCGCCGGCCGGGTTTGCGCCGAGGGCAACATCGAAAGCCTTGATGCCGAATTCGGCTGAGAGCGCCGGTGAGGCGTTGGCGATGCCGAGGGCCATCAGGCTTGCCACCAGCAGGGTCGTGACGAAGCCTCCCCGCTTGAAGTTGCGCTGCTTTGCGATCCTCATCGGCCCGCCCTCCGGTTGTTCTCGGCTGCTCGCCTGTGGTTGTGCGCTGCGGTCCGCTTGTGGTTGTGCGCGTGCTTGCGTCGCTTGTGCTTGTGGTGCTTGCGCGCCTGTGGGTTGCCCGCTCCCTTGAAGGAGGAGGAGGCGGGGGTCGGGTCGTTCAGCTGCCTGGGCGCCGGCTGACAGCCATCGCCCTGGCATGAGGGCGGTGCCGGCACAGGCTCTGGCAGACCGCCATTGACCCGGGCGTCATAGAGGTCATAGCTCGTGTCGGTGTCCCAGCCGCTCAGCTGCTCGGCGGTGGCGAAGAAGGCGTCGTGGCCGTCCGCGGAGGCGTCCAGGAAGTAAGAGCCTGCCTTGTCCTGGCCGCTGGAGAGCAGATGCGGCTCTTCGGTGGTGGTGTCGTAGAGGTAGGCGTCGGAGGCGCCGTTGGTGTCCTCGGGTACGAGGCGCTCCGCGGTCGAGAAGAAGACGTAGCGGCCGTCGTCTGAGAGGGCGTGGCTGACATGGGGGCCGTTTTCGATCGGCTCCGGGTCGGCGTGGACGTCGGCGAACGCATCGGCAGTCGCCGTCGCCCCCGAGGGGTTGCAGGAGGCGCAGCGCAACTGGGCGGTTTCGGCGTTGTAGGTGTAGAGCTCTTGGCAGCCACCGTAGTGACCATCGCATTCGCCGTTGCCGTGGTCATAGCCGCCGAAGCCGCCGATGCCTTTGAAGCCTTGACCGGTAATGGTCATGAAGAGCAGGTGGCGGCCGTCGGGGGTCACGCGGGAGGTTTTGAGATGGACACTCGAATTCCACCCGGCCCGGGGAGAGTTATCCTGGGCTTCTTGGCCGGCGGCGCCGAGCTGGCCGATGTAGGAGATCTGGCCGTCGTGCCAGAGGTAGAGGCCTCCGACAACCGGGTAGCCATTGACGAGCGTCGGTTCGCCTGCGACCAGCTGGCCGCTTGAGAAGAAGTAGACGTAGTGGCCGTCGTCGCTGGCGCCGATGACGTGGCTGACGGAGGCCCCGTCGCCGTCAGCGGGTTCGTGATCGACAGAGAGCAGGGTGAGGCGTTCGCCTGCGGGCTTGTCGGCCTCATACATGTAGAGGTCGGAGGAGCCGCCGCCTTTGTCGCCTTCGACCAGGCTTTCGTTGGTGGTGAAGAAGACGCGCGAGGCGTCGCGGGAGGCGTCCCAGAGCTGGGCCTGACCCGAGGGCGAGGGAGGTGCGGGCGGTTCGGTCTCGGAGGCGTTCAGCTGGAAGGTCCTGGTGCCGTCTTCGCGCATGTAGATGTTGCCGACCTGGTCGTTGGCGGGGGTCTGGAAGAGGATGCGCGAGCCGTCGGCGGAGATCATGCGGGAGGAGTACCTGCCGCGGGACGAGAAGCCCCCCACGCCACCGCCCTGGATCCCGGCCTGTGAGCTTTCGGCCTGCGCGCACTGCACCGCGGGGGGACCGGAGTCGTCGCAGGAGGTCGCCGGTTCGACCGGGACGCGACCGACGACGCGCACCGT
>JASLJO010000295.1 GCA_030152505.1 Solirubrobacterales bacterium
GTCTCACCTGCCCCGCTCACGCCGTGGGGCCGAAGGCGTCGATCAGGCGGCTTTGGTACTCGCTCAGCTCCTCGGGCGAGATGAAGTAGGTCGGCGGCGTCAGGAAGAGGCCGTCGGCGCGTTCCGCGGTCTGCTCGACCCGCGCCCTCACCTTGTCGAGCGGGCCGGCGGCGCAGTAGGTGTCGACCATCTCGTCGCTGATCGCCGCCGGAACCGCGGCGAGGTCGCCGCGGCGGAACGCCTCGCCAGCCTCGGCGGCGTTGTCGGCGAAGCCATGCAGCTCCCAGAGCGGCATGTAGGTCCTGACTGTCGCGTAGAAGGAGATCGTCCGCCGCGCCATCTCGATCGCCTTCGCCTCGTCGTCGTCGATCGCGCAGCAGATGGTCGGCAGGTAGTCGAAGTCCCCGCGGTCGCGGCCCGAGCGCCTCAGCCCCTCCTCGAAGGAGGAGACGACGACCTCGTCGATCCATCGCAGGCTCTGGACCGGGTGGCCGATCAGGCCGTCGGCGACGTCGCCCGCCATCCGGCACATGCCCCCCTGCACACCGGCGGTGTAGATCGGCACTGACTCACGCGGCGCCGGGTGGGGACGGATCCATCCCTTGATGTCGATGTCGTAGTAGGAGCCCTCGTAGCGGATCGGCTCGCCCCCGCCGGCCTGCTGCATGATCAGCCGCGTCGCCTCGATCGCCTCGCGCAGGTGCGGCGCCGGTTTGCCGTACTCGGCGTTGTGCCAGGTTTCGTTGAGCCGTTTGACGCCTGAGCCGAGGCCGAGGCGGAAGCGCCCACCCGACATCTCGTCGATGTCCAGCGCGCTGACAGCGACGATGAAGGGGCTTCGGGTGAAGGCCCAGGCGATCCCCGTGGCGATGCCGATCGTCTCGGTCCGCGCCGCCAGGTAGGCGGCCTGGGTGACCGAGGAGCGAAACAGCTCCGGCGCCCAGACACATTCGACCCCGGCCGCCTCGGCCCGCTTCGCCTCGGCCTCGAGGTCGGCGACCGTGGTGCCGATCGCGGCGACCGAGATGCGGTTGAGAGCACTCAAGCTAAGCGGTGACGGGCTCGGCGGACTCGGCCAGTAACGCGTCGGCGATCCGCTCGCGGTGCCAGCTGGCCGTGCCGAACATCGCCGCGTTCGCCCTGCCGCGCTTGAGGAAGAAGTGGAGGTCGTGCTCCCAGGTGAAGCCGATTCCACCGTGCACCTGGATCGAGGCATCGGGCACACGCCAGCCCGCATCCGACGCGTAGGCCTTGGCCATCGAGGCGGCAAGCGGTAGCGACTTGGGCTCGGCGTCAGCCGCCCAGGCGGCGCCATACACGGCCGAGCGCGAGTTCTCGGTCTCCAGGAGCATCTGGGCACAGCGGTGAGAGACCGCCTGATAGGCGCCGATGGGGCGGCCGAACTGCTGGCGGTCTTTGGCGTACTCGACGGCCATCTCCATCGCTCGCTGGGCAATCCCGGTCGACTCTGCGGCGATCGCCGTGCAGGCGCGCCAGAGCACCGGCAGGTAGTCCGCCTGACCGCCCTCGAGCGTCGCCTCGGGCGCGACCCGGACGCCGTCGAAGCGCACCGAGTAGAGGCGGCGAGTGAGGTCGATTGACTTCTCGGCGGAGACGCTGACGCCGTCGGCTTCGCGCTCGACCAGGTGGCGGCGGCCGTCGGCGGTGGCGACGACGAGGAAGTCGGCGCTCGCCGCGTCCATCACCAACACCTTTTCGCCGTCGAGGACGACGCTGTCGCCATCTTCGGTGGCGTCCATGCCAAATTCGCCGATCGTCGCGCTCGTGCCGGCCTCGAAGAGCGCGATCGTGCCGCGCTTCTCACCGCTCGCCAGCGGCGCCAGCCAACGCTCGCACTGCTCGTCGCCGCCGACCGTCGCCAGCACCAGGCCGGCAACGGTGGTCGAGAGCAGCGGCGAGGGCGCGAGCGCGTAGCCCATCTCCTCGAAGAGCACGGCGAGGTCGACGATGCCGAGCCCCTGGCCTCCCCACTTCTCCGGCAACGCCAGGCCGGGCCAGCCGAGCTCGGCCATCTCCTCCCAGTCGGACTGCTCGAAACCGTGCTCGCTTTCGGCCAGCTCGCGGATCCGCTCCGATTTGTAGCGGGCGGCGAGGAACTCGCGCGCGGTTGACTTGATCGCCTGTTGCTCGTCCGTCAGGTCGAAGTACATAGAGAGTCCTAACGCAGCCGCGGCAGGCCGAGCACCCGCTCGGCGATGATGTTTTTGAGGATGTCGGTGGTGCCGCCCTCGATCGAGTTGGCGCGGGAGCGCAGGAAGCTGTACTGCCAGGCGCCGTTGGCAACGGCGTGCTCGGCGCCCCGATCGAGCGGCGCGTAGGGCCCCTCGATCTCAAGAGCCAGCTCGGCGATCCGCTGGTTGATGTCAGCCCACTGCCACTTGCCGAGCGAGCCCTCCGGACCGGGGATGCCCGACTGCATCGTCTTGGTCAGGCCACGGTATGCATTCAGCCGCATCGTCTCGGCCTCGATGTTGAGCTGAGCGAGCCGGTCGCGCAGCAGCGGGTCATCCGCGGCGCTGCCACCGTTGACGCGCGTCTCCTTCGCCAACTGACCCAGTCGCTTGAGGTTGTTGGCGATCTGCGAGATCGCGCCGAAGGCGAGGCCCGCGCGCTCATTCATCAGCGTCGTGATCGCCACCGACCAACCGTTACCGACGCCGCCGACGACGTTGGCGTCGGGGATCCGCGCTTCCTCCATGAAGACCTCGTTGAACTCGCCCTCGCCGGTGATCTGCACCAGGGGCTTGGCTTCGACCCCCTCCTGATCCATGTCCATCAGGAAGTAGGTGAGGCCCTTGTGCTTGGGGGCGTCGGGGTCGGTGCGGGCGACGAGCATGCACCACTTCGCGTACTGGGCGAAGGTCGTCCAGACCTTCTGCCCGGTCACAACCCATTCGTCGCCGTCCTTGACCGCCCTGGTCTTCAGCGAGGCGAGGTCCGAGCCCGACTCCGGCTCGGAGAAGCCCTGGCACCAGATCTCCTCAGCGGTGAGGATCGGCTCCAGGTAGCGCTGCTTTTGCTCGTCGGTGCCGTGGGCGATGACCACCGGACCGCCCATCGCCAGGCCGAGCACGTTGGCCGGGCTGGGCGCTTCCTGGCGCGCCGCCTCGCCGACGAAGATCGCCTGCTCGATCAGGGTCGCGCCGCGGCCGCCGTACTCCTTCGGCCAGGAGATCCCGGCCCAGCCCGCCTCGTGCAGCTTGCCCTGCCACTCGCGGCGGAAGGCCATCACCTCCTCGAGGCCAGCCTCTGGCTCAGGCCCGGGGTGGTTCTCTTCCAGCCAGGTCCGAACCTCGTCGCGGAACTCGGCCTCCGATGGCGACAGCGTCAGGTCCATCGCGACGGAGGATATAGAGCCGCTGGCCAGCCGGCCAGGAGACCGGCTGGCTGGGGTCGGCGCGCTATTCGCTTTCTTCTTCGCCGCAGACGGTCAGGCCGTATTCGCGGGCCTGCCTGTTGACTTCCTTCAGCTTGGGGGATTCGCCTTCGGCGAAGGACACCGGCTCTTCTTCGGCTTCTTCGACCGCTTCTTCGGCGCCCGTGAGGATTTCGTCGACTTCGCCTTCGTCCCCTTCGGGGGTGCCGAGGGCGCGGATTTCCTCGACTTGACTCGTGATCCCCGGAACCAGGATCGTCTCGGTCGCTTCTTCGAACACGGGCTTGCTCGGCTTCTTGTTTTCCTGAAGGTTGCGTTCTTCGGCGAATTTTTCGAATTCGGTTTCGATTTTGGCGTTGCCCTTGCGGCAGATCGCGTTGCCCTGCTTGACGAACTGAGCCTTGCTGAGCGAGGCGGTGCTGTCGCCGTTGTCGTCGCCACCACCGCAGCCGGCGACCAGTAGGGCGCCCACCAAGGCGCCGATCAGCGGGGCGATGAGTCGCTTGTTCAAAGTGGCTCCTCCGTTCGAACTGGGACGAAGGCCTCAATCTAACCTCGTCTGAGGCGGCCTCAGACGAGCTCGATCAGCGTGCCGGTGCCGAGGCCGCCGCCGCAGCACATGGTGACCAGGCCGGTCGACTTGTCTGAGCGCTCCATCTCGTGCAGCAGGGTGGTGACCAGGCGGGCGCCGCTGGAGCCGAGCGGATGGCCGAGCGCGATCGCGCCGCCATTGACGTTGACCCGGTCCATGTCCGGATCGAGCTCGCGGCGCCAGGCAGCGACCACCGAGGCGAAGGCCTCGTTGATCTCGACCAGGTCGATGTCGTCCATCTTCATCCCGTTGCGCTCGAGCAGCTTTTCGGTCGCCGGGATCGGGCCGGTGAGCATGATCACGGGGTCGACTCCGACCGTGGTCTGGTCGTAGATCCGCGCCCGCGGCTTGAGCCCGAGCGCCTCGGCCTTCTCACGGGTCATCAGCAGTACCGCGGCGGCACCGTCGGAGACCTGCGAGGAGTTGCCGGCGGTGATCTTGCCGTCCTCCTTGAAAGCCGGCTTCAGCTGGGAGATCTTCTCCAGGGAAGTGTCCGGCCGGATGCCCTGATCGGTGGCGTAGGTGTCGCCGTTGACCGAGAAGGGGACGATCTCACGGGCGAAGCGGCCCTCCTCGGTCGCCTTGGCGGCGAGCTGGTGCGAGCGCAGGCCGATCTCGTCGAGCTCCGAGCGGGGGATCTCCCACTTGTCGGCGATCATCTCGGCGGAGATGCCCTGCGGCACGAGGTTGTAGCGCTCCATCAGCTGCGGCGAGAAGGCGAAGCCGTGCTCCTCCATCACCGAAGCGGAATCGGCGAAGGAGATGTGGCCCATGTGCTCGACACCGCCGGCGACCATCACGTCGTGGACGCCGGAGGCGATCAGCGCGGCGGCGTAGTTGACCGCCTGCTGGCCGGACCCGCACTGGCGGTCGACCGTGGCCGCCGGCGTCTCGATCGGCAGGCCGGCCTCGAGCCAGGCGTTGCGGGCAATGTTGATCCCCTGCTCGCCGAACTGCTGCACGCAGCCGGAGACGACGTCCTCGACCTCGGTCGGGTCGATGCCGGCGCGCTCGATCACCTCGGCGTAGGCCTTGGCGAGCAGGTTGGAGGCGTGGACGTCCTTGTAGTAGCCCTTTTCCTCGTGGCCGCGCCCGATCGGCGTGCGGACCGCCTCGACGATGACGACCTCGCGGCCGCCGAACTTGCCGTTTCCGTTGCCAGACATCAAAGCCCTCCGTTCGGTGATTGACCGGTCAATCAACTGTAGCGCGGCGCGACGTGATAGGAACCCGTTTCGATGAACGCAGGGATGGGATACGAGTCGCCCGGGATAGCCGGAAGCGGAGCGATCGCCACGGGTCTGGCCGCTGTGGCCACCACCACGGCCGACACGATTCTGCTGGCGCGCAGCGAGGCTTCGGCCTGGCGTGCGGAGGAGAAAGTGGTCGCGGCCTGCGCCAAGATCGACGGGGCCGAGGCCTCGCGGCTGCGGGTCACGACCGATCCCAAGGATCTGGCCGAGTGCGACATCGTCGTCGAGGCGGTGGTCGAGGAGGTCGCGCCGAAGGGCGAGGTGCTGAGCGCCGTCGCCGAAGCCTGCTCAAACGCCGACCTCGCCACCACGACCTCCTCGCTGAGCGTCGCCGAGATCGCCAAGGCCGCCGACATCGGCGGCCGCCTCTTCGGCCTGCACGTCTTCAACCCGGTGCCGCGGATGAAGCTGGTCGAGGTCTGCTTCCCCGACAGCGGCGACGAGACGCGCGAGCGGGCCCTCGCCTGGTGCGCGGCGCTGGGCAAGACCGCGGTCGAGGTCCCCGACCAGGCCGGCTTCGTCGTCAACCGCCTGCTCTTCCCCTACCTCTTCGAAGCCGTGCGGCTGGTGGAGCGGACCGGCATGGAGGCGGGCGAGGTCGACTCCTGCATGAAGCTCGGTGCCGGCCATCCGATGGGACCGCTCGCCCTGCTCGACTTCGTCGGCCTCGACGTCTCAAAGGCGATCGGCGACGCCCTCTACGCCGAGAACGGCGAGGACGCCAGCAAGCCCCCCGGCCTGATGGTCGAGATGGTCGGCGAAGGGAAACTGGGCCGCAAGTCCGGCGCTGGTTTTTATAGCTACGACTAGACCGGCGCATTTCGGCGTCCTCGGTCGCTCGCGTGCAGAGCACGCCACGCTCCCTGCGTCCTTGAACTGCTTGGTCTATCCGCAGCTATCTTTTCCCGGCGCGATCCCAGATCACGTCGGCGGGAGAACAACCTTGGGTTCGAGCAGTGGCCTCGATCTCGTCCCAGGGGAGCTCGGCTTCGGG
>JASLJO010000314.1 GCA_030152505.1 Solirubrobacterales bacterium
GCTCGACGACGTCCCGGTCAGCCTCTCCGATCGCTACCAGGCGGCGAGCTGCTCGAGCCTCGGCTTCAAACCGAAGCTGGCCCTGAAGCTCAAGGGCGGAACCAAACGCGGAGGACACCCAGGCCTGACTGCCCTCTACACCCCGCGCAAGGGCGATGCCAACGTCAAGGGCCTCGTCGTCAGGCTGCCCTCCTCGGCCTTCCTCGACCAGGGCCACATCAGGACGATCTGCACCAGGGTCCAGTTCGCCGCCAAGGCCTGCCCCCCAGGAGCCCGCTACGGCTTCATCAAAGCCTGGACGCCGCTGCTCGAAGAACCGTTGGAAGGCCCCGTCTGGCTGCGCTCCTCAAACCACAAGCTGCCAGACCTCGTCTTCGATCTGCACGGCCTCGTCGACGTCGAGGTGGCGACCAGGATCGACTCCTTCCACGGTGGCATCAGGGCGACCGTCAAAGACGCACCCGACGCGCCGCTCTCCAAAGTGCTCCTCAAGATGCAGGGCGCCAAGAAGGGACTGATCGTCAACAGTCGCAACCTCTGCGGCGGGACGAACAGGGCCAGTGTCGCCTTCGAAGGCCAGAACGGCAAGGAAGCCGCCGCCAAGCCGGTTATGCGGGCCGAGTGTGGGGGCGGGGGAAAACGCAAGAGGTAGGACGGGGAACGGGCAGAGGCCCGCCGGGAGATCAAGGAAACAGGAAATCGAGCTTCGATGGGAGCCGCTCAAGAAAAGCGGCCGGCAAGGCCTCGGGACAAGGAGAGAGCTACGGGAAACGCAAGTCGAAGGCACCTTCCACACGCGAGCGACCGAGGACGCAGAGATGCGCGGTCGCCATGTTCGCGCTCGGCGTCCTCGGCCTACCGGCCTTCACCGGAAACGGCGCGCCCTCGGCGGGGACCGCCGAAAGCTTCCCCGGCTAGGGCTTCCTGCCCGACAACCGCGCCTGGGAGATGGTCTCACCGCCCGACAAGCACGGCGGCAACGCCACCGCTCTCTCGACGATGACCCACGCCGCCGCCGACGGGGGAAGCCCTCGCCTTCACTTCCTTGGTCGCGTTAGGCGACCGGTGTGGGCCCCCGGCGCCAAGTTCCCCCGTCGTTGCTGCCTCCACCTCGCAGAGGCAGAACAGCAGGCTAAGGCGGACCGGAGCCGGGAGGCGATCCCAGATTCGGTCGAGGAGCTCGTCGGCGTCATCGTCTTCATGTCTCCCGCCCACTGCGTCGCGGCACACCGGAGGATCTTCCCGCTCTGGCGCCTGACCTCACGGCGCTTCTCCTCACCCCCTATCTCGGCCGCGGCACGCCGAGCGCATCGCCGGGCTGAACGAATGAGTTCGTACTCGTGGCTGCCAAACTTAGGCACAGGATGCAGCGCCTCCCACACGGCCGTCATGGCTTGCCCCCCGAGTTCGTCGCCGAGAGCCAGCGAGAGCGCCTGATCGGCGCCATCGCCGAAGTCCTCTACGAGGACGGATACCCGCGCGCCTCGGTCACGGCGATCTCCAAGCGCGCCGCCGTCTCCAAGCGCGCCTTTTACCGGCAGTTCCCCGACCGCGAGGCCTGCTTTGCCGCCGCCTTCGACCATGCCCACCTCGAGCTACGAGGGCGTGTCGAGGACGCCTGCGCCGGGGCGGAGAGCTGGACCCTCGGCGTACGCGCCGCCCTCGCCGAGCTTGTAGCTCTGCTGAGCGAGAATCCTCCCCGCGCGCGCCTGCTGCTGGTCGAGTCCCAGCGCGCGGGACACGCGATGTTCGATCGCTACCAGAATGCGGTCGAGGCTTTTGCCCCGCTGCTCGCCAGGGGCGCCCCACGCCCTGAGGCGATTCACTCTCTGGGCATCGTCGACCGCGCCACCGTCGGCGGTGTCGCCACCCTTCTCTCCGGTCACCTGCTGGCCCGCGATCCCGACCCGACCCTGCTCCTCGCCCAGCTGACCGAGTTCGTCCTCACGCCCTACCTCGGGTCCACTGAGGCACGCCGGATCGCGGCGGCCGAGAGCGCGGAGTGAGCGATCCCGCCCACTTGGGTCCCGCGGCTCCGGTCGAGGGTCGTACCGGCGCCTCCTTCGCCGCCGTCTACGCCGAGCAGCGCCGTCGCCTGCTCGCTGGCCTCGCCGAGGCGATGGCCGAGCGCGCCTACGCTGCCACCTCCGTCGCCGACGTCCTCGTCACCTCCGGAATCTCCCGCCCCACCTTCTACAACCATTTCGCCGACGTGGGGGAGTGCTTCGAGGCGGCCCATAAGGCCGCCTTGGCCGAGCTTCTCGATCGGGTCGAGACGGCCTGTGCGCACGCGGCGCTCTGGCCGGCATGCGCCGGCACCGCCCTCGACGCCGCACTCTCTTTTCTCGCCGCCGACCCGCCCCGCGCGAGCCTGCTCTTGGTCGAGCCGCCCGCCGCGGGCTACGCCGCCATCGCCCGCCACGACGCCGCCATCGCCCGCCTCGCCGCCGGCCTGCCTGACGTTCGAGCCAACGAGGCCGTTATGAGGGCGGGGGAGGCCGTCCTTGGCGCCGTTTGCTTCGTCCTCGCCAGGCGCCTACGCGCCGGAGAGGCCACCGACCTCCCGGCGCTCGCCCCCGAACTCGCTGATCTTCTCCTCGCCGCCTTTCCGCGCGAGGGCGGTGGCGCCAACTAGACAGGTCCATACGGCGGTGGTGCCGAAGCCGGCTCCGCCGCGCCTCACATGCCTAACTCAGACTCGGCGCCGCTCCCAGGTGTGCGGCGTTCGCTCTACGCCGTTTCGCCGCCCGGAGACGCTTCATCTCAAGAACTCGAAGGCGCCGGCGCCGCGGGCAAGCAGGTTCTCGGTCAACTCGTTCGCTACGATCGCGGTGATCTCCTCGTCATTCAACTCTCCCTCGGCCTCGAGTCTCCGCAGACGGTCAAGGAAGTGCTGCCAGGCCTCTGGGGTGGGACGTAGGTCGGCGCTGCAGAGGGCCATCAGCTCATGGACCTTGAGTTTCGACGCCGATGCCGGTCGCTTTAGCCAGGCGAAGTTAGAAAGGGTCAAA
>JASLJO010000307.1 GCA_030152505.1 Solirubrobacterales bacterium
CCGAGCAGGTCGACATCCCCGAGGCGGTTGACTTCGTCTACCACCTCGCCTCGCCGGCCAGCCCGATCGACTACCTGCGGCTGCCGCTGCACACGCTCAAGGTCGGCTCGCATGGCACCCACCACATGCTCGGCCTGGCCAAGTGGAAGCGGGCCCGTTTCCTGATCGCCTCGACCAGCGAGGTCTACGGCGACCCCCAGGTGCATCCGCAGACGGAGGACTACTGGGGCCACGTCAACCCGATCGGCCCGCGTGGCGTCTACGACGAGGCGAAGCGCTACGCGGAGGCGCTGACCATGGCCTACCACCGCCAGCAGGGCGTCGACACCGCGATCGTGCGCATCTTCAACACCTACGGGCCGCGAATGCGCGCACACGACGGGCGGGCGATCCCGACCTTCCTGCGCCAGGCGCTGAAGGACCAGAACCTGACCGTGTTCGGCGACGGCAGCCAGACCCGCAGCTTCTGCTACGTCGACGACCTGATCCGCGGCATCGTCGCCCTCGCCGAGTCCGACGTGCACACGCCGGTCAATGTCGGCAACCCCAACGAGTTCACGCTGCTGGAGCTGGCGAAGGCGGTGATCGAGGTGACCGAGTCGCGCTCCGAGATCATCTACGAGCCCCTGCCGGTCGACGACCCCCAGCAACGTCAGCCCGACATCACCCGGGCCCGTGACCTGCTCGGCTGGGAGCCGAAGGTCGAGCTGCGCGAGGGCCTGCAGCGCACGATCGAGCGGGCCGGCGTCGAGAGCCTCGCCGGCGCCTCGGACTGACGCGTCCGAATATCCTCAGGTAGATGTCCAGCGAGAGCGGAAAGGCCGCGGCCGAAGAGCGCACCACCATTGCCCCTCTCGTGGGCCCCGATGACGAGCGGGTCTTCACCGACTCCGGCATCGAGATCGACCGCCTCTATACCGAGGCGGATGTCGCGCCGGGGCTGGAGGAGCGGCTCGGCGCCCCTGGCGAGCCGCCCTTCACCCGTGGCATCCACGACGGGATGTACCGCGATCGGCTCTGGACGATGCGCCAATACGCCGGCTTCGCCACTCCCGAAGACACCAACGAGCGCTATCGCTACCTGATCGAGCACGGTTCGACCGGGCTCTCGATGGCATTCGACCTGCCGACCCAGCTCGGCCGCGACTCCGACGACCCGCTCTGCAACGGCGAGGTCGGCCGCACCGGGGTGCCGATCGACACGATCGAGGACATGCGGATCTGCTTCAAGGAGATCCCCCTCGACCAGGTCTCGACTTCGATGACGATCAACGCCCCGGCGGCGATCCTGCTGCTGCTCTACGAGCTGGTCGGCGAGGAGCAGGGGGTGCCGAGCGAGAAGCTGCGCGGCACGGTCCAGAACGACGTGCTCAAGGAGTACATGGCGCGCGGCAACTACATCTACCCGCCCGAGCCGACGATGCGCCTCACCACCGACGTCTTCGAGTACTGCCGCGAGAACGTGCCGAAATGGAACACGATTTCGATCTCCGGCTACCACATCCGCGAGAAGGGCTGCTCGGCCGTGCAGGAGGTGGCGTTCACCCTCTCCAACGCGATCGCCTACGTCGAAGCGGCGCTCGAGCGCGGGCTGAAGATCGACGAGTTCGCCCCCCGCCTCGCCTTCTTCTTCAACGGCCACAACAACGTCTTCCAGGAGGTCGCCAAGTTCCGCGCGGTGCGGCGGATGTGGGCGAAGATCGTCAAGGAGCGCTTCGGGGCGGAGAACCCGAACTCGATGAAGATCCGCTTCCACACGCAGACGGGCGGGGTGACGCTGCAGGCCCAGCAGCCGGAGGTCAACATCATCCGCGTCGCCCTGCAGGGCTTCGCCGCCGTCGCGGGGGGCACCCAGTCGCTGCACACCAACGGCTTCGACGAGGCGCTGGCGCTGCCGACCGAGCGCTCGGCCCGGATCGCCCTGCGCACCCAGCAGGTGCTCGCCCACGAGTCGGGCGTGGCCGACACGGTTGACCCCTTCGCCGGCTCCTACTTCGTCGAGTCGCTGACCGACGAGGTCGAAGCGCGCTCCTGGGAGCTGATGGAGAAGGTCGAGGAGCTGGGCGGCTCTGTCGAGGCGCTGGAGTTCATGCAGCGCGAGATCGAGGAGTCGGCGCACTCCTACCACGAGCGCTACAAGAGCGGCCAGGACATCATCGTCGGGGTCAACAAATACGTCACCGACCAGGTCGACGACGTCGACATCCTCCGCGTCGACCCCGAGTCCGAGCAGCGCCAGCTGGCGCGCCTGAAGGCGTTCAAGGAGTCGCGCGACCAGGCCGCGGTCGAGACCAAGCTCGAGGAGCTGCGGGCTGTCGCCCGCGGCGAGGGCAACCTGTTGCACCCGATTCGCGCCGCCCTCGCCGCCAGCGCCTCGATCGGCGAGGCCTGCGGCGCGATGCGCGACGTCTTCGGCGAATACAAGGGCGGCGCCTTCTTCTAGCCGAGGGCGTTCGTCTCTGGCGCGCGTATCCGATATCGACCCCAGTCAGGTGTGGTCGATATCGGATACGCGCGCACGAAGCATTGCTGCGGCACGTTGAAGCTCTCGCCGGACCAGGGTTGGTTCGTACTTGATCTCGTAATGGGTGAAGCGAAGCGGGGTCATGCCGGCAAGCGCGTGGGCGCGGTTGCGGCGGGCGTCGCGCGTCTGCGATGAAGCCGTGCGGTGATAGCGCAGGCCGTCGGTCTCGATCACGAGGCCCAGGTCAGGCCAGTGGAAGTCGACTTCCCAGCCGTTGACGATCTGTTTGCTGAGCGGGAGCGGAAGCCCAGCTTCGGCAGCGATTGGGCGAAAGAAGATCTCGAGGTCGGAGTCGGAAAGGCGGAAGGTTCGCTTGTCGAGGAGTTTGCGTAAGTGTGGCGCCCCTGGCTCGCCTTCGTAGCGGTCGAGCGCCGTTCGCAGGGCTTCGGGATCAGTGAGGTCGTGCTTGTCCGCTTCGTTGACAGCTCGCTCTACGGCGATCGGGTCCAGTTCGGTGGACAGGTCGACAAGCGTCCGCGTCACGGCGGTCACGGGAATGTGGTCTTTGATCACGACATCCTCCGGCCGAAGCTTTGGTCGGCTGCGGACCTTCAAGCCGGGACGCTTGAGTTCGGAGCGTCGTCCCACGCTCACGTCGATGCAACCGGGTTGCTCTCTGGCGATTCCCCATAGCGCCGCTGCGCTGCGATAGCTCAGCACTGCCCCTTCTCCACATGCGAGCACCGCGGCCATCCATCGGCGCTTCGAGCTGAGCGTCGGCCAGCCGACCGCGTAGACCCCGTGCATTACTGGATGCAGGCGCCCATGCGCAACGCGGTGCTCGATTGACCGCGACCCAAAGCCCAGTCCCAACAGCTGCTGCCGCGTCAGGATCCCATGCTGCCTCCCGGCCAGTTCCCAGGCCCGCCTGCTGCGTTTGTCGTTGCGCCCATCCGACATTGACCACACCTGACTGGGGTAAATGTCGGATGGGCGCCGATTCGCCCCTGGGAGGTCTTGCCCAGCTCGCAAAGTGGGGAAGGAACCGGCGGCGTTGGGTTGAAGCGGCTCGCATGATCGAGGCAGCGCGGACGCTGATGAAGTCTGAGCCTGAACTCGCCGACCTCATCGCCGAGGTCGAGGGAGTCGAGGTGACGATGGCCGAGAAGGGCTTCGGCACCCGGGTCGAGCTGCGCGCCGACGAGCGGTCCGGCATCGAAGCGGCCGACCTGGAGCGCTTCCTCGATCGCCTTGCCGAGCCGCAGAAGAAGCCCTTCGCCTAACCGAGGAGACGATCCATCTTGAAGCTGAGCAAGCACCTGACCTTCGCCAACGCGATCTCCTGCATCGCCCTCTTCGTCGCGCTCAGCGGTGCGGCCTACGCAGCCAAGACGACGCTTGGCAACAAGGCCGTGAAGACGAAGAACCTCGCCAACGGGGCGGTGACGACGCTCAAACTTCGCGGTGGCTCGGTGACGAACCTGAAGCTCCGCAACGGTGCCGTGACCGGCACGAAAATCGCAACCGGGGCGGTCGGCTCGACCCAGATCGCCAACGGCGCCGTGCGTTCCGCGGCGCTCGGCGGCGGCGTAATCACCGAAGGCAAGCTGAAAAATGGCGCCGTGACCGAGTCGAAGCTCTTCAACGGCGCCGTGACCAACTCGAAGATCGCCCCCAACGCGGTTGCCGCCGGCAAGATCCAGGACGGCGCGGTGACGAGCGCCAAACTTGCGGCGGGCTTCCTCGCGCAGCTGGTAAAGAACGTGTCCTACGTCAACAAATCGAGTGGCGCCGCAAGCGCGACCAGCCCGCAATCGGTTACCGCCGAATGCGCGGCCGGCAAGCAGGTGGTCGGCGGTGGCGCCAAAATCATCCCGGGCGATGCGACGTCCGTCGAGTTCACCGAATCAACCCCCTTCGCCGCCGGGGACGGCAAGCGAACCGGCTGGACGGCGGCGGCCAAAACGTCGGACGCCGGCAAAACCTTCGCCGTCGAAGCCTTCGCCATCTGCGCCGAATTCTGAGTCTTAAATAGACTCCCGCGCCGCATGCGCGAGAGGAATCCGGTCAGCCACGAGGAGAAGCTCGCCTACCTGCGCGAGCTGCGTGAGGAAGCGATCCATTCGGCCTCCGAGGAGGCGGTGGAGAAGCAGCACGCCAAGGGCAAGATGACCGCGCGCGAGCGGATCGAGAAGCTGCTCGACCCGGGCTCTTTCGAGGAGCTCGACACCTTCGTCCGCCACCGCACCTACGACTTCGAGATGCAGAAAAAACGGCCCTGGGGCGACGCCGTCGTCACCGGCCACGGCACCATCGAAGGAAGAACCGTTTTTGTCTTCTCTCAAGACTTCACTGTGTTCGGTGGCAGTCTCGGCGAGGTGATGGCGGAGAAGATGTGCAAGGTGATGGACCAGGCGGCCGCCGTCGGCGCGCCGGTGGTCGGCATCAACGACTCCGGCGGCGCCCGGATCCAGGAGGGCGTCGTCTCGCTCGGTGCCTACGGCGACGTCTTCGTCCGCAACGTGCAGTGCTCGGGCGTGATCCCGCAAATCAGCCTGATCATGGGCCCCTGCGCCGGCGGCGCCGTCTATTCGCCGGCGATGACCGACTTCATCTTCATGGTCAAAGAGACCTCG
>JASLJO010000079.1 GCA_030152505.1 Solirubrobacterales bacterium
CCCAGCCTTCGGCGAAGGCGGTCGCCACCGGGCTGCAGCCGCGCGCCTGGGCGCCGTTGAAGACAGGCTGCCCCCCCTCGATCAACCCCAGGTCGGTCCACTCCCGGAAGCCGCGGGCGACCTTGGTGAAGAGCGAGCCCGAGGCGATCGGGCAGACGACCCGGTCGGGCAGCTGCCAACCGAGCTGCTCGGCGGTCTCGTAGGCAAGCGTCTTTGACCCCTCGGCGTAATAGGGCCGCAGGTTGACGTTGACGAACGCCCAGGGACGGGTTTCGGCGAGCTGAGTGCAGAGCCGGTTGACGTCGTCGTAATTGCCGCGCACACCGACCAGGTTGGTGCCGTAGATCCCGGTGGCGAGCAGCTTTTGCTCCTCGAGGTTTGCCGGGACGAGGACGTAGGACTCGAGGCCAGCTGCCGCCGCGTGGGCGGCAACGGCGTTGGCGAGGTTGCCGGTCGAGGCACAGGCGACGGTCTCGAAGCCGAGCTCGCGCGCCTTCGCCACGGCGACCGCGACGACCCTGTCCTTGAAGGAGTGCGTCGGGTTGGCGGCATCGTTCTTGACCCAGATCTCCGCCTCGAGCCCGAGCCGTTCGGCCAGGCGGTCGGCTTTGACCAGCGGGGTCAGGCCGGGCTCGAGCGGGTCCTGCGGCCGCCCGGTGAAAGGAAGGAAATCGCCGTAGCGCCAGATCCCCTGCGAGCCGGCCTGGATCCGTCGCTTCACCTCGGCTGGGTCGAGCCCCGAATGGTCGTAGGCGACTTCCAACGGGCCGAAGCAGTTCTCACAGGCGTAGCTGGCGCCCAGTTCGTAGGTGGCCCCGCACTCCTTGCACTTCAAGCTCTCTGCTGGCATCCGATCCTCTTTCCTTACCTAGAAAAAAACCTCCGCCTTGTGGGGAGGTCCGATCGGACGCCTTCCCCACATCTTCCAGATCCTCAGACCTGCTGGAGTTGGCACCTCCCCTCGAACCGATGGTTCGAGGTGGTTGCCGGGGCTTCTACGGGCCAGTCCCTCCACCCCTCTAGATGTGGCGCTTATGTGGAGAAAAGACTACCAGGGGTGGCCAAAGAGACATTTCGTTCACCACTGTCGCCTGTCGCCGTCTAACCTGTTCCAGCCATGCCCGACGAGACGATCAGCTCGAACGATGCCGAACCTTCCGAAACCACGGTTGCGAAGGGCCGCTCGGCGCAACGCGCTCGCCTCGGCGCCGCAGCCTGAGCCACAGACGCCCAGCGTCGAGCAGATCGACGCCGCCGGCCTGCGCTGGGTGAACATCGAGCGCCCAGGCGCGCTCGAGCGCGCCTGGCTTGAAGAGCACTTCGACTTCCACGCGCTCGACCTCGAGGACGTGCTCTCGCGCAACCAGCGACCGAAGATCGACGTCTACGACGACTACCTCTTCATCGTCCTCCACTTCCCGATCTTCGATCCCGCGGCCGGCCGGCTCGGCACCGGCGAGCTCGACCTCTTCGTCGGTCCCGGCTATGTCGTGACGATCCCCAACCAACGGCTACAGCCGGTCGAGTACCTGTTTGAGCGTTGCCGGGCGAAGGAAGAGCTGCGCGAGCAGCTCTTCTCGCGCGGCTCGGGCTACCTGCTCTACCGCCTGGTCGACGACAGCTTCGACTACTGCTTCCCGATGCTGCGCAAGATCGGCAACAAGCTCGACGCGCTCGAGGACGACATCTTCGAGGGACGCTCGGAGGAGGTCGTGCGCGACATCTCCAACGTCAAGCAGGAGATCATCAACTTCCGCAAGGTGATCCGCCCACAGCGACCGGTGCTGCGCGACCTGGAGAAGGTCAAGCAGCGCTACCTGGCCACCGATCTCGACCTCGAGATCTACTTCGACGACATCGTCGATGCCCATGAGCGGATCTGGGACATGCTGGAGAACTACAAGGAGGTGGTCGACTCCCTGGCCGAGACCAACGAGTCGGTGATCTCCCACCGGGTCAACGACATCCTCCGCGTGCTCACCTCGATCAGCGTCATCGTCCTGCCGCTGACCCTGATCGCCAGCATCTGGGGGATGAATTCCGGCGTGCCGGGCGAGCAGGATCTGACCGCCTTTTGGATCATCGTCGGCGTGATGGCCGGCCTGCTCATCGGCATGGTCGCCTACTTCCGCAAAAGAGGATGGCTATAGCCTCCCCCATTCGTGGCTAACTTTCGCATCTGGGCGCCCTGGCGCCTCGCCTACGTGAAGGACGCGTCCAAGGACAACGAGGAGGAGTGCATCTTCTGCGCCAAGCCGGCCGCGGACGATGACGAGGCGAACCTGATCGTCCACCGGGGCGAGCGCTGCTTCGTCATCCTCAACCTCTTCCCCTACACCAACGGCCACCTGATGGTGGCGCCCTATGAGCACATCGGCCGCCTCCAGGACCTGCCTGCAGAGACGGTGACGGAGATGATGTCCCTGGCGCAGCAGGCGATGAGGCGCCTGGAGGAGGCCTATGACCCGCACGGCTACAACGTCGGCTTCAACCAGGGCCGCGTCGCCGGCGCCGGGGTCGAGCACCACATCCACCTCCACGTCGTCCCCCGCTGGGGCGGCGACACCAACTTCATGCCGGTAATCGCCGACACCAAAGTCATGCCGCAGACGCTCGAGCAGAGCTACGAGGCGCTGAAGGGAGCGTTTTGACGGATACGCCGCTGGCTCCAACTGGCATCTTCAAGGCCTACGACATCCGCGGACTGCACGGCGAGCAGATGGACGAGACGACTGCCCTCGCCGTCGGCCGCGCCTTCGCCCGCGTGCTGGCACGATTGCGGGGCAAGGAGCCGAGCGAGCTGCGGGTCGGCCTCGGCCGCGACATGCGCCTCACCGCCCCCGCGATGGCGGCCGCGCTGCGCGAGGGGCTGATCGCCGAAGGGGCGGCGGTGATCGACGCCGGCATGGTCGCCACCGAGATGCTCTATTTCCTCGTCGGCTCGCGTGAGCTCGACGGCGGCGCGATGGTCACCGCCTCGCACAACCCCAAGGCCTACACCGGTGTCAAGCTGATCCGCGAGGGGGCGTTGGCGCTCTCCGGCGACGCCGGCATCGGCGACGTGCGGCGGGAGATCGAGGCCGGCCTCGGCCCGGCGCCGGGCGGGGGAGCCTTTGAGGAGATCGACATCTGGGACGAGTACCACGCCCACGCCCTCTCCTTCATCGACCCGGCGGCGATCAGGCCGCTGAGGGTCGTCGTCGACGGGGGCAACGGCATGGCGGGGCCGATGGTCGGGCCGATCCTGGACCGACTGGGACTCGAGCTCGAGCGGATGTACTTCGAGCCCGACGGCGAGTTCCCCGATCACGAGCCCAACCCCCTGTTGCCGGAGAACCGCCGCCTGATCGAAGAGCGGGTCCGCTCCGCCGGCGCCGACCTCGGCATCGCCTGGGATGGCGACGCCGACCGCTGCTTCTTCATCGACCGCGAAGGCGCCTTCTGCGACGGCGACTTCATCTGCGCCCTGCTCGCCCGTTCCGCCCTGGCCAGGAACCCCGGCGCGACGATCCTCTACGACCCGCGCTCGAGCCGCGCCGTTCCCGATCTCGTCGCCGCCGAGGGTGGCCGCTCCGACCTCTCGCGCGTCGGCCACGCCTTCTTCAAGCAACGGATGCGCGAGGAGGACGCCGCCTTCGGTGGCGAGGTCTCGGGCCACTACTACTTCCGCGACTTCTGGTGCGCCGACTCGGGCACGATCCCGGCGCTCCTGATCCTCGAGCTCCTATCCGTGGACGACCGCTCCCTGGACGAGCTGATGGCCGAGTTCCGCTCGCGCTATTTCATCTCCGGCGAGATCAACTCCGAGGTTGCCGACCAGGGGGCGAAGATGGAGGAGATCGCGGCGCGCTACTCCGACGGTGAGCTGACCCGCCTCGATGGGATCTCGATCGACTACCCGGATTGGCACTTCAACGTGCGCCCCTCCAACACCGAGCCGCTGCTGCGCCTCAATCTCGAGTCGCTCGTCTCCCGCCAGGACATGGAAGAAAAGAGAGATGAGATCCTTGGACTCATCCGAGGGTAGGCGGTGGGGTTGACCCCAGAGGAAGCTTTGGAACAGGCGGCGCTCGCCGGTATCCACCGCCTCCGCATCCCCACTCCCTTCGCCGTCGGGCGGGTCAACTGCTACCTGCTCGAGGACGAGCCGCTGACCCTGATCGACACCGGCCCCAATTCGGGTAAGGCGCTCGACGAGCTGCAGGGCCAGCTCGCTGAGCGCGGTCACTCGATCGACGACCTCGAGCTCGTCATCCTCACCCACCAGCACATCGACCACCTCGGGCTGGTCGAGATCATCGTCGAGCACTCTGGCGCAGAGGTTGCCGCCCTCGGCCTCGCCGCCGAGCGCCTCGCCCATTTCGACGAGGACGCCACGCGCGAGGACGAGTTCGCGGTCCAGCTGATGCTGCGCAACGGCATCCCACAGGAGGTCGCCTTCGCCCTGCAGAGCGTCTCGCGCAGCTTCCGTGGCTGGGGCTCGAAGGCCGAGGTGACCCGACCGCTTGCCGACGGCGAGGAGCTGTCATTCGGTGATCGCGCCCTGCGGGCGTTGCACCGGCCGGGGCACAGTCCCTCCGACACCGTCTTCTGGGACGAGCGGCGGCGCATCCTGATCGCCGCTGACCATCTGATCGCCAACATCTCCTCGAACCCACTGATCACCCGCCCGCTCGACGGCTCCCCCGAGCGCACGCAGGCGCTCGTCACCTACATCGAGTCGATGAAGAAGACCAGGGAGATGCCGGCCGAGATCGTCCTCTCCGGCCACGGCGAGCCGATCGTCGACCACGTGGCGCTGATCGACGATCGACTCGCCAAGCACGAGCGCCGCAAGGAGAAGATCCACGGCCTGATCGCCGAGCGTCCGCGCACCGGCTACGAGATCGCCCAGGCGATCTGGGGCAACGTCGCCGTCACCCAGGCCTTCCTCACCCTCTCGGAGGTGATCGGCCATGCCGACCTGTTGCTCAACGAGGGGCGCGTGCGCGAAGTCGACGACGGCGAGGTCGTCCGCTACGAAATCGTCGCTTAGGGCCGCGGGCGCGGCAGGAGGGTCGGCTCCGAGCTGAAGCCGGGGCATTGACTGGGGGCGTAGGCGGAGGTCCGAGCCGTTTCTTCGAAGGCGGCGTAGTAACGGCCTGACCGCACCTGCTCGCGGTCGAGCTTCCACAGGAGGCGGCCGCTGCCCGAGCTCGCCTCGGTGCCGATGTCGCGCGAGACGGCCCGGTCGGCTCCCGGCAGAGCCCGATAGATCTTCAGCAGGCGCGGGGCGTCGGTGTAGTGCCGGTTGCCGCGCAGGCAGGCGAAACCGCCCTCCGCCGACTCGACGGCGGGCATGGTCGCCGCCCCGTAGAAGAACCGCTTGGCGCGGTTGTAGCCGATCGTGGCGAAGCCCTCGTAGGGGCCAGGGAGATCCTCGCAGGCTACGCCGTCCCCGTCGGGATCGAGGTTGCCCACGCCGTGACTCGGCCGACCCCCCATCTGGACGAACAGCTCTTGCGCCGCGGCCTGGCTCTTCGACGACCCGCAGCCCGCCGATCCGGCCGAGCCGCCCGCGGCGAAGCCGGCGCAGCCGAGCACGAGCACGAGCGTCACGGCGGCGAGAATCCTTGTGAACAGAGCGGGAACGCGCCGCACGATACCCGGGTACGCGTAGATTGCAGCGCTCGATGGTCAGGCTCGGCTCCGGAAAAGCGCGCAGGCCCGCCAAGAAGCGGATGCTGCTGATCGTCAACCCGTACGCGACCACGGTCTCTGACCGGTTGAAGAACCTGGTCGTCTACGCGCTGCAGGGGCGCTACGAGGTCGAGACCGTCGCCACGGAGGCACAGAACCACGCGACCGAGATCGGGCGTGAGGTGCGCGATCACGGCTACGACGTGGTCGTCGCCTTCGGTGGCGACGGCACCCTGAACGAGGTCGCCAACGGCCTCGCCGGGACCGACGTTCCCGTGTCGGTGCTGCCCGGTGGCTCGACCAACGTCGTCTGCCGCACGCTGGGGATCCCCAACGACGTCGTCGACGCGACCGAGCACCTGCTGGCACTCGTCGACGAGTGGACGCCCCGGGGGATCGACCTGGGCAGGGTCGACGAGCGGTACTTCGTCTTCTCCTGCGGAGCCGGAATCGATGCCACCGTGGTCAAGCGTGTCGACTCACATCCGCGCATCAAGTCGGCGGCGGGCCCCTATTACTTCACCTGGGCGGCGGTCTCGGCCTTCTACCGCCAGTACATGATCAAACCGGTACGACTGCGCGTGGAGGTCGGCGACGCGACGAGCGAGGGGATCACCGCGTTGGCCCAGAACTCCGACCCGTTCACCTATTTCGCAAGTCGCCCGATACGCGTCTGCGAGGGGGTTGAGATCGACGACGGCAGCCTCTCGCTGGGGGTGCTTCAACGCGCCGCCCAGCGCGACATGCCGACCCTGATCCCACGACTCTTCAGCGAACAGCGCCCGGCAGCCCGTCATCGCCGGATCGACCACTTCGAAGGCGTGACCAACGCCACCATAGCCTCGATCTCCGAAACCAAGGAGGGCATCGCCAGGCCTTTCCCGATCCAGGTCGACGGCGACTACGTGGGTGAGAAGACGCGGCTGGAACTGAGCGTGGCCCCGGGCGCTCTCACGGTCATCGGCTGACTAGCTCGTCGGCGTGATCCTGTAAGCGTCGAAGACGCTCTCGACGTTGCGCAGGCGAGAGATGCACTGCTTGAGCTGCTCGGTGTCGCCGACCTCGATCACGAAGCGATTCTTCACCATCGGGTGGTTGGTCATGCAACTTGCGCCGAGGATGTTGATGCCGGCCTCCGAGAAGGTGCGGGAGAGATCCTCGAGGAGGCGAGTGCGATCGTAGGCGTCGATCTGCAGCTCGACCCGATAGGAGGACTCGTTCTCCCCCTCCCAGGCGACCTCGACGAAGCGTTCGGGCGACTTCATCAGAGCCTTGACGTTCTTGCAGTCGGCGCGGTGGATGGTGATGCCGCGGCCGAGCGAGACATAGCCGGCGATCGTGTCGCCCGGCACCGGCCGACAGCACTTGGCCAGCCGCACGGCGACGTTGTCGGCGCCCTTGACGCGGATGCCGTAGTTGGAGGCGTCCTTGGTCCGCCGCGCCGAGTCCTCGCGCGGGCCCTCGAGTCCGATCGGCTGCTCGTCCTCGACCGCCTCACCCTCTTTGAGGCGCTGCATCAACTTGTTGGCGACCGCCTTGGTGGCGATCTTTCCCTGACCGAGGGCGATGTAGAACTCGGTTGCCTTGTGGAAACCCATCTCGCGGATGACCTGGGCGAGCAACGGTGACATCGCCAGCTTCTGCATCGGCAGGCCACGCTTGCGCAGCGCCTCTTCGAGTGCGTCGCGGCCCTTCTTCTCGGCGTCCTCCCGCCGTTCCTGTTTGAAGAAGGCGCGGATCTTGTTGCGGGCGCGGCTGGTGCGCACCAGTTTCAGCCAGTCGCGCGAAGGGCCACGGTTCTGCTTTGCGGTCAGCACCTCGACGATGTCGCCCGAGCGCAGCTGGTAGTGCAACGGCACGATCGAGCCGTTGACCTTGGCGCCGACGCAACGGTGGCCGACGTCGGTGTGGACCGCATAGGCGAAGTCGAGCGGGGTCGAACCGGCCGAGAGGTTCTTCACCTCGCCCTTGGGGGTGAAGACGAACACCTCGTCCTCGAAGAGATCGACCTTGAGCGACTCGAGGAACTCAGCCGGGTCCTGCTCGCCCTCGGCCTCGACCAGCTGCCGCAGCCAGGTCATCTTCTCCCGCTGCGGGTCGGACGCCCCGCCCTCCTTGTAGGCGACATGGGCGGCGATCCCGTACTCGGCCAGATCGTGCATCTCCCTGGTGCGGATCTGGATCTCCAGCGGCTTGCCTTCGGGCCCGATCACGGTGGTGTGCAGCGCCTGGTACATATTCGCCTTCGGCATCGCCACGAAGTCCTTGAAGCGACCCGGCAGAGGCTTCCAAAGCGAGTGGATGACGCCGATCGCGCCGTAGCAATCCTTGACCGAGCCGACGATCACCCGCATCGCGGTCAGGTCGAAGATCTCGTTGAACTCGCGCCCCTTCTTGGTCATCTTCGTGTAGATCGAGTAGAAGTGCTTGGCGCGTCCGGAGATCTCGGCCTCGATCCCGACCGCCTGCAGCTCGTCGCCGAGAAAGCTGCCGGCGTCGTTGACGAAGGCCTCACGCTCGTCGCGTTGCTGGGCGACGAGCTGTTTGATCTCCTTGTACTTGCGCGGGTGCAGGGTTGCGAAGGCGAGATCCTCCAGCTCCCATTTGATCGCGTGGATACCCAGCCGATGGGCCAGGGGCGCGTAGATCTCGAGCGTCTCACGCGACTTCGCCGTCTGCTTCTGCTTGGGCAGGGCGCCGAGCGTGCGCATGTTGTGCAACCGGTCGGCCAGCTTGATCAGGATCACCCTGACGTCGGTGGCCATCGCCACCATCATCTTGCGGTAGTTCTCGGCCGGGCGCTCGTCGCGGCTCTCGAAGGTCATCCCGGTCAACTTGGTGACGCCGTCGACCAGCTGGGCGACCTCCTCGCCGAACTCCTCTTGGATCTCCGCCAGGCTGGCGCTGGTGTCCTCCACCGTGTCGTGCAGCAACGCGGCGCAGAGCGTCTCGGTGTCGAGCCGCATGCCGGCGCAGATCTGGGCGACCCCGACCGGATGGGTGATGAACTCGTCACCAGAACGGCGCATCTGGTCGGCGTGACGAGCGCAAGCGAAGTCGAAGGCGTGCGTGAGCGCGGCGCGGTCGATTTCCGGCGCCGAGTCGAACTCCTCGACCACGGCGAGAAGATCGGCGAGGAGCTCGCGCTGCTCTAGGGATTCTTTCGTCGTTCGAGGAATCGCAGGGCCTCCTGATGACGAGCGCCATAGGCACGGTACGCCGCCGAGCGCTCCAATTCTGTGCCCTCTGAGGATACGACGCCGACGCGACCGCCCCCTCCGTCGGGACTCCCCTGCATCAGGCCGAGCTCACTCAAGACCCGCAGGCAACGCGCAGCGGTCTCGGGGGACCGTGGGAACCGGCCGCTGCCGCGCAACGCCTCGAGCAGCTCCGTTCCGCCGGCCTCGCCGGCTTCGCGCAGATCCCTGAACAGCCCGATCAGGGTCTCGCGGCGAGCCAGCTGCTCGTCGAGCATGGCGCAGGCGAAGCGATGCTCAGCCTCGCCCCAGGCGAGGTGCGCATAGCCTTCGCCCTGCATCGCCGCCTCCTCGACCAGCTCGAACTGCGGCGGGTCGACCATGACGACGTGCTCGAAGCCGGCGGCCAGCCCCGGCTCGGCCTCGAAAGCGGCGGCGTCGGCCAGCACCACGCCCTCCGCGGCGAGCGCGGCCCGCCGCTCCCTACAGGCGACGACCGTCAGCACCTCTCCGTCCCCACTCGAAGCGAGCTCCGCCACGACGGCCGCCGCCGAGCTCCGCGGCCGCACCACCACCCTCTCTCGCGTGGTAGAGCTTTCACTCGCATAGCGACTCAAACCTCTACCACGCTCGGGAGGGGCGGCGGTGGCGGTCGGGTCGGCGGTGAGCTCGTGCTCGAAGCGCTGCCACCAGGCCTCGGCCGCGGCTTCGGCCGCCACCGTCTCGCGTGGGTAGAGCTCGCGCAGGATCACCTGGGGCTCGACCGAGCCATTCCAGCGGTTGACCTCGAGTCGCACCGCGGCGTCGACCGAATCGTCCTCGCCGACACCGAGGCTCGGGCGACCGAAGGCGACGCCCAGGGCACGATGCGCGCCGCTGTGCAGGCTGAAGCGCGCATGCTTGCCTTCACCCATCGTCCGCACGTCGCGTACCCGGGCCGAGGGCACAAGCAACCGCACGCCGGGATTGCCCATGCCAAACGGGGCGAGCTGCTGCAGCTCCTCCGCCAGCTCCAGACCCAGCCCAGCGCCACCGACCATCGCATCGATCCGCTCGATTTTCTGCAGCTCCTCGGGGCCGAGAACCGATGCCGAATGTGCCGCAAAGGCGCCGTGGAAGGCCGCCAACTTCTCCTCGCGCAGCTGCAGCCCTGCCGCGGCCCGGTGCCCGCCAAATCCCTCGAGGTGCTCGGCGCAGGCCTGCAACGCGGCAAGCAGGTCGAAGCCGGGGATGCTCCGGCCCGAGCCACGCCCGCCGCCTTCGCCATCCAGCGAAATGACGATCGTCGGCCGGTGGTGGCGCTCGGCCAACCTGGAGGCAACGATCCCGATCACGCCCGGATGCCAGCCCTCACCGGCCAAGACCAGCGCGGGAGCGTCGCGCAGCTCCTCCGACTGCTCCCGCCGCGCCGCCTCGGCGGCCGCATCCACTTCCCGCTCCGTGGCCCGCCGCTCGCTGTTGGCCCGGCTCAGCTCCTTGGCGATCTCCTCGGCCCGTGCGTCGTCCTCGGTCAAGAACAGCTCCACCCCGGCGTCGGCCCTGTAGAGCCGACCGGCGGCGTTGATCCTGGGCGCCAGCCGAAACGCCAGATCCCCCTCGTCCAACTGCGTCGGCTCACAGCTCGCCGCCTCGAGCAGCGCCCTCATCCCGGGCCTGCGCGCCCGTCGGATCTCCTCCAATCCCCGCCGAACGAGCGAGCGATTCTCCCCAACCAGTGGCACCACGTCGGCAACGGTCGCCAGCGCAACGAGATCGAGGTCGGCCGGGGAGTCGGGGGTGGGGTCCTCAGGAACTCCTCGCGAATGCGAGCCTGAGGACC
>JASLJO010000092.1 GCA_030152505.1 Solirubrobacterales bacterium
CCGCGGGGATCAAGCAGCTCGCCCAACTCGGCCGGGAGGAGCTCTCGGCGGCCGCCAAAGAGCACCAGGCGCCACTGGAGGTCGTCCACGAGGTCGCGGGCCAGGGGCGTCTGCCGGTGCCGTTGTTCTGCGCCGGTGGCATTGCCACCCCCGCCGACGCGGCGCTGATGATGCAGCTCGGCGCCGAAGGCAACTTCGTCGGTTCGGGGATCTTCAAGAGCGCCGATCCCGGGCGTCGTGCCCGCGCGATCGTCGAGGCGACCACGCATTTCGACGATCCGGAGCGGGTCGCCGCGGCGTCGATCGGCCTCGGTGAGGCGATGCCCGGGTTGGAGATCTCCGAGCTGATCGCCACCGATGCGCTCTTGCAGGACCGTGGTGCCTGAGCGTCCGCTGCGTGTCGGCGTGCTGGCGATCCAGGGCGGGTTCGAAGCGCATCTGGAGATGTTCCGCGGTCTGGGGGCTGAGGTGCAGGAGGTGCGGGCGCCGGCGGATCTCGAGGGTCTCGACGGGCTGGTGATCCCAGGGGGAGAGAGCACGACGATCGTCAAGGGGATCGAGTCCGCCGGGCTGGAGGAGGCGATCCGGGCTCATTATGAGATGGGCAGGCCGGTGTTCGGTACCTGCGCCGGGATGATCGTCTGCGATGAGAATCACCTCGGCCTGCTCGATGCGTGTGCGCGGCGCAACGCCTTCGGCGGCCAGTTGCACAGCTTCGAGACCGACCTGGCGGTCGAGGGGATCGGGCCCGATCCCCTGCGGGCCGTCTTCATCCGCGCGCCCTGGATGGAGAGCTACGGTGCGGGCGTTGAGGTGCTGGCCTCCTACGGCGGGCATCCGGTGGCGGTGCGGGAGGGTGGCGTCCTCGCCTGCGCATTCCACCCGGAGCTGACCGACGACTCGCGGCTGCACGCGCTGTTCATGGCAATGACGACGAAGGTGCGCGATGGCGAGACGGAGGGGGTGGGGACTTGAGAGATCCGAGGGTGGCGGGACTGGCGAAGATCCTGGTCGGCTACTCGACCGAGGTGAAGGAGGGCGAGGTCGTCGCGGTAGACGGCGAGAGCGCCGCGGCGCCACTGCTGTTGGCGATCTACGAGGAGGTGCTCGAGGCCGGTGGCCACCCGATCATGAACGTCTCCTTGGAGGGCCAGGGAGCGATCTACTACAAGCATGCCTCCGACGCCCAGCTCGACTGGATATCGCCCACCTCCGAATGGCTGCTCGACAACGTCGACGTGCGCATCGCGGTCGGCGCCAGCACCAACACCCGCGAGCTCTCCGGCGTGCCACCGCAGCGCCAGACCCGTCGCCAGCAGGCCACCGGCGGGCTGCTCGGCCGGGCGATGGAGCGCAGCGCCAAGGGTGAATTCCGCTGGGTCTACACGCTCTTCCCGACCAACGCCTACGCCTCGGAGGCGGAGATGAGCTTGGCCGAATACGAGGACTTCTACTACGGGGCCTGCCTGGCCGACGACGAGGACCCGCTGACCGCCTGGCGGCGAGCCTCGGCCGAGACCGAGCGCCTGGCGGAGTGGATTCAGGGGCACGAGGAGGTGCGCGTCACCGCACCTGGGACCGACATCAAGCTGGGCATCGCCGGACGCACCTTCATCCCCTGCGACGGGCATCACAACATGCCCGACGGCGAGTTCTTCACCGGCCCGATCGAGGACTCGGTCGAGGGAGAGGTCAGCTTCCACCTGCCGGCGACGATCGGCGGACGCGAGGTCGCCGGGGTGCATCTGCGCTTCGAGGCGGGCAGGGTCGTCGACGCAAGCGCCGAGCGCGGCGAGGAGTTCCTCATGCAGCTGCTCGACACCGACGAGGGTGCCCGCTGCCTCGGGGAGCTCGGCATCGGCACCAACTACGCGATCGACCGTGGGACGCGCGAGGTGCTGCTCGACGAGAAGCTCGGCGGCACCGTCCACATGGCGGTCGGCAGGAGCTACCCCGAGTCCGGCGGCGTCAACGAGTCCGCCGTGCACACCGACCTGGTCTGCGACCTGCGCCTCGGCGGCAAGCTCGAAGTCGACGGCAGGGTGATGCAGGAAGACGGCAAGTTCGTCGTCTGAGCGCTACTGATTGGGGAGCGGCGAGCCGGCCAGGAGGAAGAACCAGCCGACGAAGACCAGTACGGCGAGCAGCACCGAGCCCATCATCACCGCCTCGACCACCGTGGTCGAGCTTGCGCCGCCGCCGGTGTCGCGCATGCTCTTCAGCCAGTTGGGTCGCATCGGCGTCAGCCGGTTGGTGCCGGTGACGTGCACGTAGAGGGCGTTGAGCCTGCCGATCAACCAGGCGTCGAACACGATCGTCACCACGATCCCGCCGGCGACGACCGCGTAGGGCCCCTCCGCCGGAAACTGCGTGTCGGCGACCTTCGAGCCGATCCAGATCCAACCCACCGGGATCGTCGTCCACAGGGACAGCGCGGCGAGCAGCATGAGAACGAAGATCGCGCTGGCCGCCATGCCCCGGATCGGACTGAAGCTGTGCTCGTGGGTGGCCGCCTGAGGATTCATCGTTCCAATTCATAGAATGGCAAACGATGTCCGGGCATTCGAAATGGTCTTCGATCAAACACAAAAAGGGCGCCGCGGACGCCAAGCGCGGCAAGCTCTTCACCAAGCTGGCGCGGGCGATCGCCGTCGCCGCGCGTGACGGCGGTCCCGACCCCGAAGGCAATGCGCCGCTGGCGACGGCGATTCAGAAGGCCCGCGACGCGTCGATGCCCAAGGACAACATCCAGCGCGCGGTCGATCGGGGTTCCGGCGTCGGCAGCGATGCAGAGGCGATCGAGCGGGTCGTCTTCGAGGGTTACGGACCGGGTGGTGCGGCGGTCCTCGTCGAGGCGTTGACCGACAACCGCAATCGCACCAGCGCCGAAGTCCGCCATGCCTTCAGCAAGCGCGGGGGCAGCCTCGGTGAGCCCGGTTCCGTCGCCTGGATCTTCGAGAAACGCGGCGTGCTCGCGGTCGACGGTACGCGCTACGGCGAGGACGACCTGATCGCCGCGATCGACGCCGGGGCCGAGGACGTCAGCGAGGAGGGGGAGCTGCTGCGGGTGTTCTGCGAGCCGGCCAGCCTCGGTGCGGTGCGCGAGGCGCTGGAGAAAGGCGGGGTGGAGATCCAGTCGGCCGACGTGACGATGGAGCCGAAGAGCACCGTCGAGGTGAAGGGCAACGACGCGAAATCGTTGCTGGGCTTGATCGAAGACCTGGAAGAGGACGACGACGTCAACGAGGTCCACGCGAATTTCGACATTCCGGACGAGGTTCTCCAGCAACTCGCTGCCTGAGGTCGCCTGACCAAGTCAGGGCGTGCACGCCGACGAGCGAATAGAGCGCTATTGCGAGGAGGTGGGTGCGGTCTGGCGCCGCGTCAGGCGACCCCAGGGAAGGCATCCGGGGTTCCTCCCAGAATCACTTCTTATGCAAGTCGTGATGGGGATCGACCCCGGCGCTGCCAACCTCGGTTTCGGCATTGTCCGAGTCGAGGGCAACCGCATGGTCGCGCTCGACGGGGGCGTGGTCGAGACCACCGCCGAGCTGCCGATGGAGCGCCGCCTGCAGCGGATCCACACCGAGCTGAGCGAGCTGCTCGCCTGGCACGAGCCGCGGGCGATGGCGGTCGAGGACGTCTTCTTCGGCAAGAACGTGATGACGGCAATGACCGTGGGTCGCGCCAGCGGCGTGGCGATGCTGGCCGCCGCGCAGGCCGGCGTCGAGTGCTTCACCTACACGCCGCAGGCAATCAAGATGGCCGTCTGCGGCAGCGGTGCGGCGGACAAGAAGCAGGTGCAGCGGATGGTCGGCACCCTGTTGGGCCTGCCTGAGCTGCCGACTCCGGACCACGCCGCGGATGCGCTTGCGGTGGCGATCTGCCACGGCGGTGGGGCCGGCCACCGCGAGGCGGCGGCACTGGCGGAGGGGGCGGCATGATCGCGGCTGTGCGCGGCGAGGTCATGGTGCGTCGCCCCGATCACGTCGTGATCGATGCCGGCGGGGTCGGCTACCGGTTGACGGTCTCGGCCGAGACGTTGAAGGCGGTGCCGGCGACCGGCCGGGAGGCCTTCCTGCATGCCGAGTTGATTTCGCGCGAGGACTCGCTGGCGTTGTATGGCTTTGCCTCTGAGGAGGAGCGCGACCTCTTCGGCCAGCTCGTCTCGGTCAGCGGGGTCGGGCCGAAGGTGGCGATCGCGGTGCTCTCCGGGGGCCCGGCGCGCGAGCTCCTGCGGGCGATCGCCGCCGGCGACGCGAAACGCTTCCAGGCGGCGCCGGGAATCGGCAAGCGCACCGCTGAGCGGATCATCGTCGAGCTGCGCGAGAAGGTAACCGGGGTGCTGGAGGAAGAGGTCGCGCTGGCCGCCGCCGAGAATGGCGACCCGCGCTCGCTCGCCCGCGACGGCCTGGTCAACCTCGGCTACGCGCCGCTGGAAGCCGAGCAGTTGCTCGACGGGGTCGATGGGGCCGACGCCGAGGAGCTATTGGCCCTGGCCCTGCGCAAGGCCGGCGGGGGGAGGCGGGCGGCGTGAGCGACAAGAGGATCAGGACGCCCGGGATCGATGAGGAGGAGGCCGAGGTCCGGATCCACGACGCGCGGGCCGACGCGCCCGACGAAGACCTGGATCGCTCGCTTCGACCTCCGACGCTGACCGACTTCGTCAACCAGGAGCAGGTCACCGAGCAGCTCGGCATTTTCATCGAGGCGGCGCGGCGACGAGGAGAGCCGCTCGACCACGTCCTTCTCGCCGGGCCACCGGGCCTGGGCAAGACCTCGCTCGCCCACATCATCGCGGCCGAGATGGAGGTGCCTCTGGTGCAGACGGCCGGCCCCGCTCTGGAGCGCAAGGCTGACGTCGCCTCGTTCCTCACCGCGCTAGAGCCCGGCAGCGTCTTCTTCGTCGATGAGATCCACCGGCTCGGAAGGGCCGTGGAGGAGACGCTCTACCCGGCGATGGAGGACGGCGAGCTGCCTGTCGTGCTCGGCCAAGGCGCCGGCGCGCGGACCGTCACCCTGCCGCTGCCGCCGTTCACCCTGGTGGGGGCGACGACGCGTGCGGGGCTGCTGACGACGCCGCTGCGCGACCGCTTCGGGGTCTGTCATCGGCTCGAGCACTACATCCCCGAGCACCTGGCGCAGATCGTCGAGCGCTCGGCGGGCATCCTCGGGGTCGAGATCGACGCGGAGGGCGCGCACACGATTGCCTCCCGCTCGCGCGGCACGCCGCGGGTGGCCAATCGGCTGCTCAAGCGGGTGCGCGACTTCACCCAGGTGAAGGGCAGCGGCCGTGTCGACGCGGAGATCGCCGCCGCCGGGCTGGAGTTGCTGGAGGTCGACGCCGGCGGCCTGGACCGCAGCGACCGCAACCTCCTGGGCGTCGTCGCCGACAAGTTCGCCGGCGGTCCGGTCGGCCTCTCGACCCTGGCCGTCGCAATCGGCGAGGAGCAGGACACGATCGAGGACGTGTTCGAGCCGTACCTGCTCCAACAGGGCCTGCTGAAGCGCACTCCGCGGGGCCGCGTATTAACCGAGCGGGCCTACGAGCACCTCGGCTTACCGGTGCCCGAGGGAGCGCACAGCCTGTTCTGAGCGGACTCTCAGTAACCTGATCGGGGATGCCTTTCTTCATCTGCCCCAACTGCGGGAACAGGGAGCTGAGCAGCGACCGGACAGCCGGCTTCAGCACTCGCCCCAAGGGCTGCTCGAAATGCGGCTTCGGCTTCGTCTTCGAGCTGCTCGACGACTACTACCCGGCCCCGAATGCGGCCTTCTTCGTCTGTGATCAGCAGGCGCGGGTGATCGACGCCGGCCGCGGCAGCTTCGAGCTGACCGGCCTCACCGACGAGGACGTGATCGGCCGTCCGGTGAAGGAAGTGCTCGGCCTGCGCTGGATCGATCCCGGTGACGGCGATAAGAGCGCCGATCTCGACCGCGATGGAGTCACCGACCCGATTGAGACCTCCCTCGAGTGGGGTGTACGCTCGCTCGGCAAGAAGGTCTCGGTCAACGCCGAGGGGGACCTGCCCGCGGAAGCGGTCGCCGACGTCTTTCCCGCCTATGACGAAGACGGCGGTCTGCTGATCGTCCTGACGCCGGAGGCATGAGCGGATGAGACGGCGCCGCAACCTCTTCATCCTGCTCTTCGTCTTGGCGCTGATCGTCCTCTCTGGGCTGGTGGTCGCCAGCAAGGAAACCAAGCTGGGGCTCGACCTCAAGGGTGGTGTCCAGCTCGTCCTGCAGGGGCGTCCGACGCCGCAGCAGCCGACGATCGACAACGCCTCGATGGAAAGGGCGGTCGACATCATTCGCTCCGGCTGCGATCAGCTCGGTGTCTCCGAGATCGAAGTCGCCAGGGTCGGCAGCGACCAGATCCAGGTGGGGATCCCGGGGGCGACCAGCGTCGGCGAGGCGACTGAATGCGCGACCAAGCCCGCCCGCCTCTACTTCTTCGATTGGGAACCCAACCTGATCGGCCGCGAGAAGGCGATCGGCGGCTCCCCCGGCAGCGAACCGCCGAAAGGGCCGATCGAAGAAGCAAACAAAGAATGGAAAGCAGCCGGCCGGAGCACCTCCAAACGCGAAACCCAGCAACTGATCTTCGCCGGCGCCTTCGCCACCGA
>JASLJO010000131.1 GCA_030152505.1 Solirubrobacterales bacterium
GCTCGACCCGAGCCTGGCCGACGCCGTCGCCGAGGCGATGAAGGAGTGGGCGCTGGAGAACGGCGCCACCCACTACACCCACATGTTCCAGCCGCTGACCGGCTCGACCGCGGAGAAGCACGACTCCTTCTTCGACCCGGGTGCCGAGGGCACCGCGCTGGCCGGCTTCTCCGGCAAGGAGCTGATCCAGGGTGAGCCCGACGCCTCCTCCTTCCCGACCGGCGGCGTGCGCGCCACCTTCGAGGCGCGCGGCTACACCGCGTGGGACCCGACCTCCCCGGCGTTCATCCTCGAGAACCCCAACGGGGCGCTGCTCTGCATCCCCACCGCCTTCGCCTCCTGGACCGGCGAGGCGCTCGACGCGAAGATCCCGCTGCTGCGCTCGATGGACGCGCTCTCGCGCTCGGCGATCAAGGCGCTGCGCCTGCTCGGCGACGAGGACGCCAAGCGCGTCTTCACCACGGTCGGCGCCGAGCAGGAGTACTTCCTGATCGATGAGCAGTACTTCTTCGAGCGCCCCGACCTGATCTCCACCGGTCGCACCCTGTTCGGCGCCAAGCCGCCGAAGGGACACGAGCTGGACGACCACTACTTCGGCTCGATCCCCGAGCGGATCCTCGCCTGCATGCTGGAGGCCGAGCTGGAGATGCGCAAGCTCGGCATCCCGGTCAAGACCCGCCACAACGAGGTCGCGCCGAACCAGTACGAGATCGCGCCGGTCTTCGAGAACTCGAACGTCGGCTCCGACCACCAGCAGCTGATGACGCAGGTGCTGGAAAGCGTCGCGCGGCGCTACGGGCTGGTCTGCCTGCTGCACGAGAAGCCCTTCGCCGGCGTCAACGGCTCGGGTAAGCACAACAACTGGTCGATGGGGACCGACACCGGCACCAACCTGCTCGATCCGGGCGACACGCCGGCCGACAACATCCACTTCCTCTTCTTCTGCGCCGCCGTGATCCAGGCGGTCAACAAGCACCAGGGCCTGTTGCGCGCCTCTGTCGCCAACATAGGCCAGGACCACCGCCTCGGCGCCAACGAGGCGCCACCGGCGATCATCTCGATCTTCCTCGGCGGCGAGCTGGAGAAGGTGTTCGAGGCGATCTCCAGCGGCGAAGGCGACCCCAACACGCCGGCCTCCTTCCTCGAACTGGGAGCGACGGTGCTGCCGAAACTGCCGATGCACGGCGGCGACCGCAACCGCACCTCGCCGTTCGCCTTCACCGGCAACAAATTCGAGTTCCGGGCGCTGGGGTCGAGCATGTCGCTCGCCTTCCCCAACACGGTCCTGAACACGATCGTCGCCGAGGCGATCGACGAGCTTGCCGGCACGCTCGAGGAGAAGATCTCCGGCGGCGAGGAGATGCCGCAGGCGGTCATCGAGCTGGTCAAGAGCTCCTACACCGCCAACAAGCAGGTCTGCTTCGGTGGCGACAACTACTCCGAGGAGTGGCATGCCGAAGCCGAGCAGCGTGGGCTGAAAAACTTGCGGACGACGCCGGACGCGCTGCCAGAGGTGCTCAGCGAGCAGACCGTCGCGGCCTTCGAGAACTACGACGTCCTCTCCAAGCGCGAGCTCGAGTCGCGCTACGAGGTCTGGGTCGAGCAGTACTGGATCCGCGCCAACATCGAGGCGGAGACGACCTTCTCGATCGCCAAGACGATGATCCTGCCGGCAGCACTGCGCCACCTGGCGCTGATTCAAGAGACGGGCGTCGCAGGAATCACGGAACGACTCGATGGCGAAATTCGCAGCTTGGTAGAAGAGCTGACCGATGCACTGAGAGCGCTAGCGGAGGCCAACGCCGACCCAGGCCTCGAGGGAATGGAGATGGCGATCCACGCCCGCGACAAGCAGATCGCCGCGATGGCTCAGGTCCGCGAGGCCGCCGACAAGCTCGAGAAGGTCGTCGCCGACGACCTCTGGCCGCTGCCCAAGTACGAGGAGATGCTCTTCATCAAGTAGAGCCGGGGAGATCAGCCGCGGCGCTCGTGAACCCGCATCCGCAGTCCACCCTTTGGCGAGAGGGTCGGCATCTGGCGCACGGTCATCGTCCGACCGGGCAGCGCGTCGAGGTGCAGGCGTTGCAACAGCATCGTCGCCACCAGCTTCACCTCGGTCTGGCCGAAGCGCTTGCCGATGCAGATCCTCTGGCCGCCGCCGAAGGGGACGTAGGCGCCGCGCGGCAGCGCCGCCTTGCGCTCGCGGGTGAAGCGCTCGGGGATGAACGCCTCCGGCTCGGGGAAGACCGCCGGGATGCGGTGACTGGCCCAGGAGCAGTAGTTGACGTAGGCGCCCTGGGGAACGGTGTAGCCGCCGAACTCGAAATCGCGGACGGCGCGGCGCGGTCCGATCCAGGCGGGCGGGTAGAGCCGTAGCACCTCGTCGAGGACCATCTCGAGGTAGGGCATCTGCTCGAGCCCCTCGACGGTCGGCGGGTCGCCGCCCAGAATCCTGTCCTGCTCCTCGCGGAGCCGATCCGCCACATCGGGATGGCGGGCCAGCTCGTGCATCATGAAGGTCAGGGTCGAAGTCGAGGTGTCGTGACCGGCGAACATCAGCGTCATCACCTGGTCGCGCACCTCGCGGTCGGTGAAGGCCTCGCCAGCCTCGCCGCGAGCCCCCAGCAGCAGACTGAGGATGTCCTGGCGTTCGTCGTCGGGGGTGGCCCGCCGTCGCTCGATCTCGCCGAAGACGATCTCGTCGAGCACCTGGCGGGAGGCGATCAGCTTGCGCCAGGGCGAGCCGGGCCCACGCAACAGGCGCAGTGGGTAGTCGATCCCGTAGAAGCCCAGCGCCCGCTCGAAGTGCTCGGCCGCGGCGGCGCCCTTGCCGGCTTCATCGGGATCGAGTCCGAGCAATGCCCGCATCGCGATCCGCATCGCCAGGTTGCGCATCCAGTCGTAGGCGTCGACCACGGTGTCCGGCCTCAGGGCGCCGATCGCCGCCTCCGCCTCGACCACCATCGCCTCGACCGACGCGGTCAGCTGGCGGCGATGGAAGGCGGGCATCATGATCGCCCGCGCCCGATCGTGATAGTCGTCGTCGATCGTCAGCAGGCCGTCGCCGAGCAGGGGAATCAGGTCGCCGAAGCTCGACTCACGCCAGTGGAAGTTCTCCGGATGGCCGACCGTGACGAAGTGGTTGGCTTCCGGCCCCAGCATGAAGACGACGCGGGAGTGGAGCAGCCGCATGCTGAAGATCGGCCCATGCTCTTCGTAGGCGCCGAGCAGCAGCGGCAGCGGGTCGTGGGCGATCTGATGGGTGCGGGCGAGGCTGAAGTTGCCGGGGCCCGGCGGGAACTTGCCCCGCCCCCGCCACTCGGCGCGCACGTCGTCGGCGACCCGGCGGACGGGGTTGTCCGACATCTGCGGCGGCCTGGTGACGGGCGTTGCGGTCTCGACCGGCATCGCCACGATCCTAGCTGGCTGACCGACCAAAGCCCGTGGTCGAGGTTCGGACCGCTATACGGATCAAACCTCGGCCACGCTGGGTGGGGTCGAGGTCAGGACGGGGCCGAAGCGGCGAGCTGGCCGCAGGCGGCATCGATGTCGCGGCCGCGGGTGAGGCGGACGGTGGCGGCGAGGCCGTGCTCGGCGAGGATCGCGCGGAAGCGCTCGATCCGCTCCGGCGGGGAGCCGTCGTAGGCGCCGGTGGGGTTGTAGGGGATCAGGTTGACCTTGTAGGCGCGACGGTCGAGCAGCGCCGCCAGCTCGCGGGCGTGCTCGGGCAGGTCGTTGACTCCGTCCAGCATCACGTACTCGACGAAGACCTTGCGCCGGCGCTGGGCGCGGTAGCGCTCGCAGGCAGCGAGCACTTCCCGCAGTGGATAGCGATCGTTGACCGGCATCAGCTGCGAGCGCAGGCCGTCGTCAGGCGCGTGCAGAGAGAGGGCGAGGCTGAGCGGCATGGAGCATTCGGCGAGGCGGTCGATCCCCGGCACCCAGCCCACGGTCGAGATCGCGGTGCGGCGGTGGGTGACGCCGAGGTCGGGGAGGCGCTCGCAGGCGGCCAGCACCGCGTCGAGGTTCATCGTCGGCTCCCCCATGCCCATGAAGACGACGTGGTCGATCTCTTCGATGCGGCGGAAGTGGAGCGCCTGATCGAGGATCTCATCAGCGCTGAGGTTGCGACCGAACTTCATCTGGCCGGTGGCGCAGAAGGTGCAGGTGAGCGGACAGCCCGACTGCGAGGAGAGGCAGACCGAGCGGCGCCCGTCGCGGTAGCGCATCAGAACCGCCTCGAGCGGCCGTCCGTCGGCGGTGTGGAAGAGCGTCTTGACCGTGCCGTCGTCGGACTTCGCCTCGGCACGCAGCTCGAGTGTCGAAAGCGGCACAGCCTCCCCCAGCCGCTCGCGCAGCGCCGCGGGCAGGTTGGTCATCTCCGCGTAGGAACGCGCCCCGCGCGCCACCCACTCCCAGACCTGGGAGGCGCGATAGGACGGCTCGCCGGCGCCGGCGAGGGTCTGCTCGAGCAGGGCGCGATCCACGCCCTCGAGTCTAGGGCGAGGGGGGCGGCGACTCCGGCGCCGGGGGCTCGGCCGGCTGCTGCTCGGGTGGCAGCGGCGCCGGCATCTGGCTCGCCGGAGCGGGCGGCAGCTCCTGGCCGGGCAGCGCTTCGGCTTCCTGGCGCCAGATGTCGTTGAGCGAGACCTGGATGTAGGCCCAGAGTCCGGGCGAGAGCAGCAGGTAGAGGATGATCGCGATCCAGCCGTTGAGCGGCTCCTTGCCGGCAAGGCCGGACGCCTGCATGACCCGCTTGGTTCCGCGCCAGTAGGTGATCAGCGCTGGAACGATGATCAGGCCGCCTGGGAAGAGCGCAAGCAGCGAGTTGGTCGGGTTCTGGCCGAGGTCGTAGCCCTTGGCTTTGCCGTAGTCGCTCAGCTCGCGATTGATCCGGTACCACCAGACGAGGTGGTAGATGCCGAAGGTGATGAACGGCAGCAGGGCAGCGGCCCAGGGGCTGCGGACCTTCACCTCGGACTCGGTGCCGCGGATCTTCATCTCGTAGGCCATGCAGGGGGCTCCGTTCTGGAGGAGACGGGGTCAGCCGACCCTAACCGAGTGGGAGGCAGTTATCCACCCGGGTTTCCCGCAGACTTCAGGCGGCGAGGACCTCGGCGGCGACTCGTTCGCCGGCCTGCAGGGCGCCCTCCATGTAGCCGCTCCAGACCGTGGCGGTCTCGGTGCCGGCCCAGTGGATGCGGCCAGCCGGCTCGCGCAGAGTCGGGCCGCAGGCGCTCCAGCCGCCGAGGCCGAAGTTGGAGGTCGGACCGCCGCCGGACCACTCCTCCTCCGCCCAGGTCTGTTCGGCGTAGTCGACGGGCTCGGCGGCGCGCGGGCCGAAGAGGCGCTCGAGGCAGGCGAGGACGGCGGCGCGGCGCTCGGCGACTGGCAGCGCCGCCAGCTCACGCGCCTCGGGGCCGCCGACGAAGCCGAGCAGGACGCCGGCCGAGCCGTCGCGGGGGGAGCTGTCGAAGGTGAGGGTGACCGGGCCGGCGTCGGTGACCGACTCGCCGCTGAAGCCGTCCTCGCGCCAGAACGGCGTCTCGTAGAGCGCCATGCACTTGGTCAGGGCGCCGGGACGCAGGCGCTCGGCCAGCTCGGGGCGGCCGGGCGGCAATGGATCGAGCTCGATCCGGGCGGCGATCGCGGGCGGCACGGCGACGATCGCCCGCTCGGCTTCGACCTCGAGGCCGTCGGCGGAGACGCGGACACCGTCCTCGCCTTGGACGATGCGGCGGACCGGCGCTCTGAGCCGTACCCGCTCACCCAGAGATCCGGCCAGACCCAGGGGCAACGATTGTGCGCCGCCGTCGAGTCGATCCTGCTGGGCACCGCCCTCGGTGTCGATCAGCTTGTCGAAGCTGCCGGCGGCGGCGACGTAGAAGAGCACGTGCAACATCGAGAGCTCCTCGGGCCCCGTTCCCCACACGGTGCGCCCGGCGAGGCCGATCAGCTCGCGGGCGACCGTGGTGCCGACGTTGCGCTCGCACCAATCGGCGAGGGTTTCGGCGTCGAGCTCAGCGGCGCTTCGGTGCACCCAGGGCCGCTCGGCGCCGACCGACCTGGCCAGCCGGTCGAAGCGGCGGCGGGCGACGAAGACGTCCCAGAGCACCCGCGGCCCCAGCCGCGGGATCGTCCCCCGGTAGCGGCGCCGCTTGCCCGCGACGTCGAGCAGGTTCCGGCCGCCACCGTGCTGGGGAAAGAGCTCGATCCCCAGCTCACCGGCGAGCCGCTGCACCCGCACATGGTCGGAGCCGACCCACTGCCCACCGAGGTCGACCGTCACCCCCTCGCCGAGGGTCGCGTTGACCAGGCGGCCCCCGACCCGGTCCCGCGCCTCGAGCACCACGACCTCGCGCCCCGCGTCGGCGAGCTCCCGCGCCACCGCCAGCCCGGAGAGGCCGGCGCCGACAACGGCGACGTCGGCGCTGATGCGGGCTCTGGCGGCAGCCTCCACGCTTCCACTTTCTCATCTCTCTTGTCGTCGCGGGAAAAGGGAACTAGGCTGGCCGGGATGAGCGACGGCGACTCGATCGAGAGCCTGACCGAGGCGATCGGGCGCTACAACGACGCCTGGAACGCGCAGGACCTCAACGCGATCATGGCGATGCACGCGCCCGACATGGTCTTCGCCAACCACACCGCGGGGGAGTCGGCGACCGGTGAGGACGTGCGCGGGCACATCGCCTCGATCTTCGCTGCCTGGCCCGACCTGAGGTTCGAGACGCGACGGCTCTACGTGCGCGAGGGCTTGGTCGTGCAGGAGTGGAAGGCGACCGCCACGCACTCGAATCCCATGCGCCGCGGCGACTTGGAGGCGGCGCCCACCGGCCGCACGATCTCCTGGGACGGGATCGACTCGATCCCCTTCGAGGACGGCCTGGTCAAGCGCAAGGACGTCTACTCGGACTCGGTCTCGATCCTGCGCCAGGTCGGCCTGCTCGACTGAGCGGCAGAGTTCAGAGGCCGGCGGCGTCGGCGAGCAGGTCGACCTGGGCGGGGTCGCTGGAGCTCGGGCAGAAGACCAGCTCGTCGCAGCCGGCGTCCTCGTAGGCGGCCAGGAACTGCTTGACGGTGTCGGCGTCCTTGGCGGCGCCGGCGGCGATCATGGCGGCGACCTCCTCACCGAGCCAGGCGTAGTAGTCCATCAGGCCCTCGCGCAGGTCTGCCTCGGCGCGCTCGCCGAGCGAGAAGTAGGCGAGCGCCATGATGTGCGGCTCCCCCTCACGCCCCGCTTCCGACCAGGCGGCACGTGCCTTCTCCGCCCCTTCGCGTGCCAGGTCCGGGCCGGTGCCGCTGGAGATCCAGCCGTCGGCGAAGCGCGCCATGCGGGCGAAGACGGCATCGACATGGCCGCCGACGATCTGGCGGGGCGCGGCGCCGGCCGTCGGGCCGACCTCGTCACCATCCCAGATCTCCTTCATCTGCACGAGCATCGCGTCGAGTCGCCTGCCCCGCCCCTTCAGCTCGACCCCGCTGACCTCGTAGTCGTCCTCGCGGGCGCCGAGGCCGATGCCGAGGGTGAGCCGGCCACCGGAGAGCGCATTGAGGCTGCGCGCCTGCTTGGCCAGCTCGGCCGCGTTGGTGCGCAGCGGCGCCAACAGGACGGTGGTCGAGAGCCCGATCCGCTCGGTCACCGCGGCCGCGGCCGCGAGCGCAACGAGAGGCTCGTAGTTGTCGTAGCGAACACGGTCGATCGTGCCCAGCGTGGAGAAGCCGCGCGCCTCGGCCCGTCGCGCCCACTCGGTCAGCTCGGCACCGGTCGTTCGGGGAACCGCGTTCGGGAGGGCGATGCCTACATCCATTGGCGGTCCCTTACCCAGGCCAATCAGCCGTAACGCTCGCCGATGATGCCACGCAGCTTCGCCCGGTCGTGACGGGCATGGACGCGGCGTACGGTGCCCGAGCGCGAGCGCATCACCAGCGATTCGGTGCTGGCGCCGGCACCCCGGTAGCGGACGCCCTGGAGGACGTCGCCGTCGGTGACGCCGCTGGCGGAGAAGAAGACGTCGTCGCCGGCGCAGAGGTCGTCGGCGGTGAGGATGCGGTCGAGGTCGTAGCCGGCGTCGAGGGCGGCGCTGCGCTCCTCGTCGTTGCGCGGCCAGAGGCGGCCGAGCAGTTGGCCACCCATCGACTTCAGCGCCGCGGCGGAGAGCACGCCCTCGGGCGTGCCGCCGATCCCCCAGAGCAGGTCGACCGGCGAGCGGTCGGAGACGGCCAGTAAGGCGGCGGAGACGTCGCCGTCGGTGATCAGGCGGATGCGGCCGCCGGCCTCGCGCACCTCCTTCATCGCCTCCTCGTGGCGGGGACGGTCGAGCATGACCACGGTGACGTCGCCGACGCTGCCGCCCTTGCGCTCGGCGATCAGCTTCAACGTCTCCGGCAGCGGCCGGTCGAGGTCGAGCAGATCGGCGATCTCCTCTCCCCCGGCCATCTTCTCCATGTAGACACAGGGCCCGGGGTCAAACATCGTGCCGCGCTCGGCCAGGGCGATCACGGCGAGTGCGCTGGGCATGCCGAGGGCACAGAGTCGCGTCCCCTCGAGCGGGTCGACTGCGATATCGACCACGGGCGGGCTGCCGTCACCGATCTGCTCGCCGTTGTAGAGCATCGGCGCCTCGTCCTTCTCTCCCTCTCCGATGACGACGACGCCGTCCATCGAGACCGAATCGAGGACGAAGCGCATCGCGTCGACCGCGGCCTGGTCGGCGGCGATCTTGTCGCCGCGCCCGACCCAGCGGGCGGCGGCCAGCGCCGCGGCCTCGGTCACCCGGACGAGCTCCAGCGCGAGGTTGCGATCCGGCTTCTGCGGGGAAGGCTCTGCCATCGGCCCGGCAGGCTATAAGGTCGGCGCGTGGCCCAACGCTGGGGACTGACGCTGCCGCTGCCGGGGACGCCGCTGGGTTCCCACGAGGACCTGGTCAAGCGCGCCGAGGCGGTCGGCTACACCGACCTGTGGAGCGGTGAGACCAACGGTCCCGACGGCTTCACGCCGCTTGCGCTGAGCGCCGCCTGGACCGAGCGGGCGCGGCTGGGCACCGGGATCGTCGGCGTCTTCCAGCGCGGCCCGGCGCTGCTGGCGCAGGAGGCGGCGGCGCTCGCCGACGCCTCGGGTGGGCGCTTCGTGCTCGGCATCGGCTCCTCGTCCGATCGCATCGTCGAAGGCTGGAACGGCATCCCCTTCGAGAGACCGCTGAGCAGAGTGCGCGAGACGCTCGACTTCCTGCAGGCGGCACTGGCTGGCGAGCGCACCGAGAGCGGCTTCAAGTTGGAGACCGGGCCGGCGCAGCGGGTGCCTGTCGTGCTCGCCGCCCTGCGCGGCAAGATGCTCGACCTGGCGGTCGAGCGCGCCGACGGCGCCTTCACGAACTTCCTGCCGCTCGGCGGGCTGCCCAAGGTGACGGCGCAGCTCGAGGGCGCACCCGAGGGCTTCGAGCTGCTCTGCCGTTTCTTCTGCCTGCCGGGCGAGCGCGAGGCGGTCGAGCCGCTGGCCCGCTTCATGTTCTCCTCCTACATCACCGTGCCCGTCTACGCCGCCTTCTACCGCTGGCTCGGCTACGGCGAGCAGATCGAGCCGATGGTCGGCGCCTGGGAAGCGGGCGACCGTCAGGCCGCCGCGGCGGCGGCGCCCTGGGAGCTGATCGAGGACACCTTCATCTTTGGCTCACCCGAGGAGATGAAGGCCCGGCTCGACGCATACGTCGAGGGCGGGATCACTCTGCCGGTGATCACCCCGATCACGACCCCGGACAAGACGGGCGATCTGATCGAGGCGCTAGCGCCCTAGACCCCGAGATGCGCCGGTTTGCAGCGATCTAGTACTCGACCTCAGCCCCTAAACCGAAGGAGCGATCG
>JASLJO010000132.1 GCA_030152505.1 Solirubrobacterales bacterium
CCCGCGAGTTGCCGATCTCCTCCTCCCAGCGCACTTCCTCCATCAGCCCTGGCATCGCCGCGAACTGGCCGGTGGGAAGTCCCGCCTGGATGATCTGACTCAGTTTGATCGGCATCCCCAGCTCCTGGGCGATCGTCGCCGCGATCTCCTCGGAACGCTCGCCGAGGCCCGCCGCGATCGCCGCGAGGTAGCCGGCGCGCTCCTCGCGTGAGGTCTGCGACCAAGAGTCGAAAGCGTCGCGGGCAGCGCGCACGGCGAGGTCGGCGTCACCCGCCGTGCAGGCCGGGATCGTCGCCATGACCTCCTCGGTGGTCGAGTTGACCACCTCGATCGTCTCCGTTCCCTGCGGCTCGACCCATTCGCCGCCGATGAAAACCCTGTCCCTTGCCCGAATCTCTGCCGCAGTGGCCATTTTCCGCTTCCTCCTAGTGCAGCTCGATCGCTCTTCTGCCTAACGATAGAGGCGTTGGGGCGACGGCAGCTCCGCCAGCCACCTTTGATGGAACGGAGTTTTACACAGTTAATACTTTATATTCCGGCGCGGTGAGTAAAAAGGCTCAAACCAAGCGACGCCGACGAGATCGCCCACGGCAGAGCGTCCCGCCGGTGAAACCCAGCAGGCCACGGACGCGGGACGACGGCTCGTTGCCGAGGGCGCTGCCCCCGCCCGCCGCCGCGGCGATCGTCTTCATTGCCGCCGGGGGGGTGCTGATGCTGGAGATCCTCGCGGTTCGGCTGTTGGCCCCCTACGTCGGCCTCACGCTGGAAACGACGACCGCGATCATCGGCGCGGCCCTCGCGGGCATCGCCTTGGGCGCCGCGGTCGGCGGATATCTGGCGGATCGCACGAACACCCGCCGGCTGGTCGTCTCCCTGCTGGTGGTCGGAGGGTTGCTCGCCCTGCTGATCGTGCCGATCGTCCGCTGGCTCGGACCCGGTGCGACCGGCGGCGGCAACCTTGCGGCGCTCGGCATCACCTTTCTCGCGCTGGTGCCGGCGGCGGCCGTGCTCAGCGCCGTCTCTCCCGCGGTAGCCCATCTTCAGCTGCACGACCTGCGCGCGAGCGGAACCGTGGTCGGTCGCCTCTCCGCCTGGGCGACGGCTGGCGCTCTAATCGGAACCTTTGGCACCGGGTTCGTGCTGGTGCCGTTGATGCCGGTCAGCAGCGCTGTCCTGGCGATCGGAGCCGTGCTGGTGGTCGCCGGCCTCGTGCTCGGTGTCGGCTCTCAACAGATCTCGCTCGGCGCCGGCGCGACCATCGCCATCGCGGCCCTGGCTCTTGGCGTGTTCTCCGCGTCGCGTCACTCGCCCTGCACCGTGGAAACCGCCTACAACTGCGTCGTGCTCGAAGCCGACCCCGCGCGCCCCAGCGGCTACAACCTGATCCTCGACGGGGAGTTCAATTCCTACGTCGACATCAAGCACCCGGCTCACCTCGATTACGCGTACACGCGCTGGATCGCCGATGGGATCGATGCCGTATACCCCTCCCGGGCCCCGCTCGACGCCGTCTTCGTCGGTGGCGGGGGCTTCACGCTTCCGCGCTGGCTCGAGGCGACCCGGCCGGGATCGCACTCCGAAGTGCTCGAGCTCGATTCGGGCTTGGTCGACGTCGACGAGGAACGTCTGGGCCTGCGCACCTCGCCGGCGCTCAGCGTCCGGACCGGCGATGCCCGCATCGGCATGCTCGACGTGCCCTCCGACAGCGCCGACGTGGTGGTCGGCGACGCCTTCAGCAATCTCACGGTTCCCTGGCATCTGATGACCTCCGAGTGGCTGGCGGAAGTTCAAAGGGTGCTCAGGCCGGGTGGCATCTACACGCTGAACATGATCGACTCACCTCCCCTGGAACTGCTGCGCGCCGAGGCCGCGACCCTGCTGAGCTCCTTCCAGGACGTCCGCCTCGTCACCTTTCCTGGCCCCGACGGGCTCTATGGAGGCAACGAGGTGTTCTTCGCCTCGGATCGGCGCATGCCCAAGGGGACCGGCTCTCACTTCGAACGGGCGGCCACCTACAGCGATGACGACGTCAGGGGCGTGGCGGGCACGGCGCAGGTCCTGCGCGACGACTACGCCCCGGTCGATCAGATGCTGACCCGCTCAAACTGAAAGGGGTCCTGCCGCTCAGCGCGCCGCGACCAGGCTCGCTCCCTGGGCGGCGACGCCGGGGCCGGGGAGGGCGCGGGCGTCGCGGGCGTGCAGGAGTTCGCCGCAGCGCTCGCAGATGCCGCGGTCGTTGACCTCGCCGCCGCACACCTTGTGCACGATCAGCATCGGCGGACCGCCGGGCTCGGGAGAGTGGCGGTCGCCCCAGGCGAGCAGGGCGATCAACGCCGGCCAGAGTTCGAGGCCCTTCTCGGTGAGGAAGTACTCGTAGCGCTCCGGGCTCGACTGGTAGGGACGCCGTTCGAGGATGTCCTCCTCGACCAGCCGCTGCAGGCGTGCCGAGAGGACGTTGCGGGCGACGCCGAGGCTGCGCTGCAGCTCGCCGAAGCGGCGGTTGCGGTTCATCACGTCGCGCACGATCAGCAGGCTCCAGCGCTCGCCGACCACCTCGAGCGCCTTGGCGATCGAGCAGACCTGGCCGGGGTAGTCGCTGCGCAGCATCAGAGTGATCTTCGCACACAAGGTTGCATCAAGCAACCGAGTCGGCTAGGGTGCGGAATGACGACGGTTGCTTGAAGCAACCAAGCGCGATTGGAGGACACGATGAGGCTGATCCACCGTCACAGGAGTCACCGTCCCAAGACCCCGCGGATCCCGATCTCCCAGGAGGAGATAGCCGCCGATCTGCACTACCCGGCAACCCCCCGCGCTGTCGGCAAGGACCTTTCGATGAGTGCCCGAGGAGGCCGCCGGTGAGCGAGGACGGGGGCTCGCCCGGCGAGGCGTCGATCGCGGTGCCCGACCGCGGCAACGCGGTCGATGCCGCGCTGGCCTTTGCGGCGGCCGATCCGGACAACAGCCGCGAGCGCACGCTGGTCTGGCAGGACCCGCTGCCGACCGCGGCGGCCGGGGCGACGATGAGCGGTATCGAGTACATGGAGGCGATCGTCGCCGGCCGGGTCCCGCCGCCCCCGATCGCGGTGACGATGCGGATGGGGCCGATCGAGGTGGAGGAGGGCCGCGCCGTCTTCTCCGGCGAGCCCGGCGAGGAGTACTACAACCCGATCGGCGTCGTCCACGGCGGCTACGCCGCGACCCTGCTCGACTCGGCGCTCGGCTGCGCCGTGCACACCACGCTGCCGGCCGGCGTCGGCTACACCTCGCGTGGCCTCGAGGCCAAGGACGTGCGCCCGAGTACCCGCGACACCGGCCGCGTCCTCGGCGAGGCCCCCGTCCTCTACCGCGGCCGCCGCCAGGCGACCGCCGAGGCGAACCTCACGGCCGCCGAGAGCGGCAAGCTGCTCGCCCACGGTGTCGCCACCTGCATGATCCTCGAAGCCTGAGCCGCCGCCGGCTAGGCCGAGTGCTCGC
>JASLJO010000141.1 GCA_030152505.1 Solirubrobacterales bacterium
CTGGCTCGCCAACGAGGCCTTCACCCACATCGCCCGCTACGACGCCGCGATCAGCCGCTGGTTCTCGGCCTCCTACGAGGACTTCCCCGAACACCTGACGGTCTCCTACGAGAAGGAGCTCGACCTCGCCTACGGCGAGAACCCCCACCAGCGGGCGGCGCTCTACTCGGAGGTCGGCGTGCGCAGCCACATCCTCTCCGGCGTGGCGAAGCTGCACGGCAAGGCGCTCTCCTTCAACAACGTGCTCGACCTCGACTCGGCGCGGCGGCTGAACGAAGACTTCGAGCCGCCCGCCTGCACGATCGTCAAGCACAACAACCCCTGCGGGGTGGCGATCGGCGAGGACGCGCTCGATGCCTACCGCAAGGCACTCGCCTGTGACCCGCTCTCCGCCTACGGCAGCGTGATCGCGGTCAACCGGCCGATCAGCGTGGCGCTGGCAGAGGCGCTGCACGAGAACTTCGTCGAGGTGCTGCTGGCGCCGGGGTTCGAGGAGGGGGCGCTGGAGGTGCTGCAACAGAAGGAGGCGATCCGCATCCTCTGCGACGAGGAGCGTCGCCAGGCCGACCCGGCTGAACGCGACGTCTAACGGGTGCGCGGCGGCCTCCTGATCCAGGACCGCGACGGCGACCCCGAGCCGCGGCAGATCATGGAGACGGTGACGAAGACCGAGCCAAGCGAGGAGCAGTGGGACGACCTGCTCTTCGCCTGGACGGTGGTGCGCCACGTGCGCTCCAACGCGATCGTGATCGCCAAGGGCGGAGCGACGCTCGGCATCGGCGCCGGGCAGATGAGCCGCGTCGACTCGGTCCGACTCGCGGTGGAGAAGTGCCGCGACGCCCGCGGCGATGAGGCCGGCTCCCGGCTCGCCGGCTCGGCGGTCGCCTCAGACGCCTTCTTTCCCTTCGCCGACGGGCCCCAGGCGGCGATCGACGCCGGCGCCAACTGCGTGATCCAGCCCGGCGGCTCCAAACGCGACGCTGAGGTGATCGCGGCCTGCGACGCCGCCGGCATCCCGATGGTCTTCACCAAGCACCGGCATTTCAGGCACTGAGCCGTCACAGAACTTTTCGATTTAGTGTCCTCACGAACGGGGTTGGCGGGTTCGACTCCCGCTCGGGGCGTTACGCTGTGCGTACGTGAGGGCAGGGCCGTTGAAGTTCGGCGGCAACCCCGTTTCACGAGAGGCCCGCTTGGCGGGCCTTTCGCTTCTCGCCTTCTTCAACGGTGACGAGGAAGCCCATGTCACCGTCCCGCTCCAGCCCTCGCCAATGCGAAGCGCAGCACCGTGGTTTCGCCCTCCGTCGAGGACGAGACTGGGATCAACTTCACCGGCGTGCCGGCAGGACGGTGAAAGAGGCGCACGCCGTCTCCGAGCAGCACAGGCGCGACGTGGATCAGCACCTCGTCGAGCAGTTCTGCCTCCAGGCACTGGCGCGCGATTTCCGCCCCCAGCACGCTTACGTCGAGACCGCGGGCCGCCTCGCGGGCGATCCGCACGGCCTCGTCGATCGTGGTGTCGAGGAAGGTGCCGGTGACGCCCTTGACCACGGGGGGCTCGACCGGAGGGTCGTGGCGGAGGACGAAGAACGGCCCCCGAAAGGCGCCGCCGTAGAAGCCCGGTTGCAGGCGGTCCTCGACATCCTGGATGCGGCGGCCGACCAGCAGCGCCCCGGTTGCGGCCACGACCTCCGCAGCGATCCCACCGTCGCCGCCGTCGACGCCGAAAACCCACTGCATCTCGTCATCGGGCCCTGCGATGAACCCGTCGAGGCTCATCACCGTGTGCCACCGCAGCTGTCCCATAGCACGCCCCCTGGTGATCGACCCGCTCTTTGGATAGCTGCGAGATGGTAACTGGCGGGCGCTGCGCCACTACGAACATCTCCCGGGTCCGACCTCCGCCAAGCGCATCGCCATCCGCGCCTCTGCTGGGAACCATCAGCAGCGGGTCACCTGGCGGGATCGGACCAAAGACCAGCCGTCACGTCAGCGCCGAGTGGGCAGGTCAGCGGCTTGCCGCCGTACTGGCTGACAGACGTCAGGACCGTCTCTCGGGAAACCCGCCTGACGGTGACCAGCAGCACCGAGCTTCCGGGCCTCAACAGCCCCTTGACCTGCTGGCGAAAGCCCAGGTCGAGCTCGCTCGGCTCGGCCTCGTTCATCACGACGCCGAAGATGACTCCCCAGAATCGACTCCATGCAGCCGTCGCTCCGGGATGCCGGCTGGTCAGCAGCTGGTGGTTCCCATTCTTCTCGGCCACGATCACGCCGATCGCGTCGGGGTCGAGCGGAATTTCAGCCGCGCATCGGTCGAGCTCCGCCGCTGCCTGAGCGGCGACGGTCTCCTCCGTGTATGCGATGGCGATTAGCTCTGGCATCAGCCGGGATCGGTGGAGCTGCTCTCAGAGGAGCAACTGTCCCAACGTAGGTCTGGGCCGCCGGGTCCGCATCGCCCGAAGCGGGTGATCGTCGAGATCCCCTACTCCGGGGCGGGAGGGCTCTGTGAGCCGGCCTCGCGGTCGAGC
>JASLJO010000325.1 GCA_030152505.1 Solirubrobacterales bacterium
ACTGGCGCTTCTTGGTCGCCCGCCTGGAATGCACCCAGCCGAACAGCGGGAATCGCTGCGTCGGCGCCGCCGGAGGGGCGCACACCTACGTCAAGCAGGTGCGTATCCAGCTCACCGACGTCGTCGGCCCGACCATCTCGATCGGCGGCTCGATGTTCTCGGGGGCCGAACTGCGCGGGCCTCAGACGATCTCCGTGTCAGCTGCCGACCAGGGCGCCGGGCTGCGATCGGTGCAGGTCGTCGTCAACGGCCAGGGCGCGACCGGGGACGATCTCTCTGCCGCCTGCAATCCCCTACCCGGCAACATGACCTCACGCCTTTCTCCATGCCCGCCGAGCTTCGGCAAGACCTACACCCTCGATACCGCGAAGGCGCCATTTCGAGAGGGCGTCAACTCGATCTCGGTGTGCGCCTACGACTACGCGCAGACGGGAACGCCCAACGCCGCCTGCGAATCGAAAGAAGTCCTCATAAACAACCTCTGCCCTGGCTCGCCGGTCGGAGGGGGAAACACGATTACCGCGGGCTTCGCCGGCAATCACAAGGGGGAGCGCACGCTGGCGTTCCGCCGTCGCGCCTTGATCCGTGGGCGCCTCCACGACCCGGCGGGGAATCCGGTCGCCAACGCCCAGGTCTGCCTCCAGGGCCACACCGCTCTCCCCGGACGCCCCTTTCACCTGATCGGCACCGCGACGACGAACGAAAACGGCGGCTGGACGTTCAAGGTGCGCCGAGGCCCGTCGCGGTCCTTCCGGGTCGCCTACCGCTTCGGAGCGTTCCAGACCTCTACCGACCTGACCCTTCACATGCGGACGCGGGTGACGCTACATCTGAGTCGCCATCGCACCCGCGTCCACAAAAGGATCTACTTCTCCGGCGAGATCGCCGGGCCGAGCTGCGCCCTGCGCGTAGTCGTCATGCGCGGGACGGTGCCGGGTGCAAAGCGACGGTTCCTAGTCCGACGCGCAAAGACCGACGCGCTCTGCCACTACCGCGCCGCCTACGCCTTCTCTCCGGTGCCGCAGACTACGAGATTCGTTTTCAACGCCGTTGTGCCGGAACAGAACGGCTATCCCTACGTGCGAGGCCATTCCGTACCTCGCTACATCCGGGTCAGGCGGTAATCAGCACATGCTCGGTTCGACTAAGGAGGACACGCCATGAAGCTCAAACTCCACCGCCCCTCCCCGGCGCTGGTAATCGCCATGATCGCCCTCTTCGCCTCGCTGGGCGGCAGCGCTTTTGCTGTTTCTCGCAGCACCCAAAGCAGCGAGCGCGCGGGCGCGCGGGGCAATCTGACGCTCCGCTTCGGCAAGCTCATTGACAGGGACACGACGCCCTTCGACGGCTCGTTCTTCATTGCGACCGGCCACGCAATCTGCAAAAAGGGAGAAAGGGTCATTTCAGGTGGGGTGCGTCAGACCGGCGGCTCGGCGACCAATATCCAGCACATCTGGCTAGTCGAAACGGGGCCGGTTCCCAACAAGCGAGGCTGGTACGTGTCGATGAACTCAGACCTTGGCGGCGCCGCGCGTAAGGATTTTCTAGTCGTCGCTAATTGCGAACGGAAGTAATCCGCAGCACAGACGAGCGCCCGGTGCTCCGCTACGGTGAGCCGATGGACGGGCAGTCGCAGCGAGTCGCAAACGAGCTAGTAGAGGCGGGACTTGAAAGGCTCGACCCGGTCGATAGCGCCTCATTGGAGTCGCTCAACGTCGCCTTTCTTGCTCTTGGTGACGGTCTAGCTTCGGCAGAGATTGCTTCTTTCGCACGCGGGCTTGAGTCGGTCCAAGCCGATACGCCCGAAGCGACGTCGCTCCGAGAGAAGGTAGCCGTCGACTTTCACCGCGACGCTGCCACGATCGTCGCGGCCGGCACTCGGGTTGCGGTGATCTCTTTCCTACTCGACGGCAAGTCAGAGACAGAAGCTGTAGCTGCGGCGAGTTGGCAGCTTCGCTCTGCAATCGCCGAGGACACTGTGCCGGGCAAGTCCGGAGACGAGCTGATTGCAACGGCGCATCGCAACTACGTCCTGGCCGCCGCCGACCTCTACCGCCTCAACACGAAAGCCGAGCCTTCTGAAATCGGTGCCTTTGCATCCACCACCCTCGACAACGTGGTCTCCTTCGCCGTGTTCGCTGCTGCCAGCGCCCGCGCAATCGAGAAGACGGCCAGCTAGCGCAAGACTAGTCGCCGTATTGAAAAAGGCTCAGAATCCGACAGTCCGCACACGCAACATCGCGCATAGTTCCCACGACAGCGCTACAGTGCCGCCCGTGCCCAAAGCAGCTCACGAAACGGAGAACACTGAACCGGACTTGGCGGAGGAGCCCCAAGAGGATGCCGACGAAAACGAGTCATCCGACCTATTCAAGGGGCCTCTGCTCGAGGACCCTTGGGGGCGTTGGGAGGCCGGCCGGGAGCCGATACGCGAGCTTGAGGTCCGTGGGGTTCACGCAAACCCCTCTGGCGACATAGTCGTTCCCACGGCTACCGTGGTGATCGAGCCGGGCGTACTCCCTGCTCCGCGCTTCGATCGGGAGGAGGAAGACTTTTGGCAGCTCAATTTTCGTGGCCGCTGGAATGCCATCTGGACCGGCAATCGACTCACCCAGCTCAGCCTTGATTGCTTCTGCGACGAGTGGGATGAGGTTGTTCGAGTCACACTTGACCCCAGCGAGCCGGTGGACTTGTTGGCGGCGTACTTCGCTTCTAGTCCAGGGTTTTGGGGACTGCGCCTAGAGGCAGAAGACTTCAAAGCACGCAACGCGCGAGACGACATTTGTGGGCACCCTGTCTCCGCTCGTGACCCCAGGCTTACCTTGCGGATCGCAGCCCGCTACCCAGGCATCTGTCCACATACGGCGTATTTCGAGCTTGAGTATCACCGCCCGACGGAGGCGACGGGTCAGAAAGCATTGGAGATTGCGAAATCGCTCGCCCTCGCTGCTCAATCCGCTAAGGGCGAGCCAATGCCGGGCCTAGAACGCGCTATGGATCAGACGGAGCCTTTCGCCGGCGTTGCGGCAATGATCGGCGAAGACGCAAAGCCCCCGTTTGTCCCGTTTGTCGAGTCCGTCGCGGCCACGCTCGATTCCTATTCAGCAATAGGTACCTGCATCTATGAAGACCTTCCCGATGCGACCCTTATCAAGGTTCCACTTGAGATTGTTGCCACTCTTTCTGCCCATGTCACGTTCC
>JASLJO010000168.1 GCA_030152505.1 Solirubrobacterales bacterium
GGATAGCTGCGAGGGATACCGCTTTTCCAGTCCTTCCAATCGAACGAGACCGAGAAGTTCGCGGACACGCGACGTGACCTGCTCGGCTGGCTTATTGCGGACGCGCATTCCGAAGGCGACGTTCTCGAACACCGTCATGTGCTTGAAGGCGGCGTAATGCTGGAAGACGAAGCCGACCCCGCGCTTCTGCGCCGGTCGCTTCGACACGTCCTCGCCGCGGATCAACACCCGACCGGCGTCGAGCGTCTCCAGCCCGGCAATCGCCCGCAGGAGCGTCGACTTGCCGGAGCCGCTCGGACCGAGCAGGGCCGTCAGCGAGCCGTCGGGTACGTCTATGGATACGTCGTCGAGCGCCTGAAAGTCACCGAAGCGCTTGCGCGCTCCCTCGACTGAGATAGCCATCAGGCGTCCTCCTTTCCTTTCAATAGGTTCATTGCGAGAAGGGTTGAGAGCGCCAGCAGGCAGAGCAGGACCGACGCCGCGTAGGCGGCCGGGTACTGGAACTGCTCGAACTGCTTGGAGACGAAGATCGGCAGCGTTTCGGTCTGTCCGGAGATCTTGCCCGAGACGATCGAGACGGCGCCGAACTCGCCGAGCACCCGGGCGGTGCTGATCACGACGCCGTAGGCGACCCCCCAGCGGATCGCCGGCAGGGTGATCCGCGAGAAGGTCTGCCAGGCATTGGCCCCCAGGGTCGACGCGGCCTGCTCCTGCTCGGTGCCGATCTCCTGCAGCACCGGCACCGTCTCCCGCACCACGAACGGCACCGAGACGAAGATGCTGGCGAGGACCATGCCGGGCACCGCGAAGAGGATCTTGAAGCCCGCCTCGCCGATTCCGGCGAACCAGCCGCCGAGGCCATAGAGGAGGAACAGCGAGAGGCCGATGACGACCGGGGAGATCGCGAACGGCAGGTTGATCACCGAGTCGATCAGCGCGTTGCCCCACCAGCGATGGCGGACGAGGAGGATCGCGCAGGCGACGCCGAAGATCGCGTTGAGCGGGACCGCGATGGCGACCATCAGGAGGGTCAGCTCCAGGGCGTGGACCGCGTTGGCGGTGGTGATCGCTTCCAGCGGCGCGGCCAGGCCGTGCTCGAAGGTCTTGTAGAAGATCATGCCCACCGGGGCGAGCAGGAGGACCAGCAGATAGCCGAGGCCGAGCGTACGCAGGCCCCAGCGGCTCTTGGCGGATGCGGTCATGGTCCGGTGTTGCCCATCTGGAAGAGGTTTTTCAGGCGCCCGATCGCCCTGCCGGCCCCGGGGCTTCCGCTATTCGTGCCCCACCGCTGCGCCAGGCCGACCACCGCGAGCAGCAGCAGCGAGACGCCGAGCAGGACGACCGAGACGGCCGCGGCGGCGGAGGTGTTGCCGGTTTCGATCTGGTTGAAGATGAAGACCGAGGAGACTTCGGTCTTGAAGGGGATGTTGCCGGTGATCAGCACCAGCGAGCCGTACTCGCCGAGCGCCCGCGCGAAGGCGAGGGCGACGCCGGCGGCGATGCCCGGCAGCAGGTTGGGGAAGATGATCCGGCGGAAGATCGTCGGGCCGCCGGCGCCGAGCGAGGCCGCGGCTTCCTCCATCTCGCGGTCCATCTCCAGCAGCAGCGGCTGCACCGCCCGGACCACGAACGGCAGCGTCACGAAGAGCAGCGCGAAGACGACGGCGGTGCGGGTGAAGGCGACGTCGATGCCGACCGGGCTGTCCTTGCCGTAGAGGGTCAGCAGCGTCAGGCCGGCGACGATCGTCGGCAGCGCGAAGGGCAGGTCGATGAAGGCGTTGACCGCCTTCTTGCCGGGGAACTCGTCGCGGACGAGGACCCAGGCGATGATCGTGCCGAAGACCGCGTTGATCGCGATGACGATCAGCGAGGAGAAGACGGTCAACTTCAGCGCCGCCACCGCCTGGGGCGCGCTGACCGCGTCCCAGAAGCCCGAGAGGCCGCCGTCCAGCGACTTCGTCAGGACCGCCGCCAACGGCAGCAGGACGATCACGCTCAGGTAGAGCGTGACCAGCCCCCGGCTCGCCCAGACCCCGGCCCCGTTCGACAGCCCCGATCGCTCCGAGGAAAAGACGCCGCCCCCGGGCAGGGGAAATCCCGGCCCAGGGGCGGTGAGGGTGCCGCTGTCGGACTCAGCCGGCAGTGGAGACCCCCAGTTCTTCCTCGATCTTGGTGATCGACCCGGTCCCTTCTTCGAAGAATTCGTCCTTCACCTTTTCCCAGCCGCCGAACTTGGCGATCGTGAAGAGGCCCTTCGGGGTCGGGAACTGCTTCGGGTCGACGAGCTTCTTGTTGACGGGGCGATAGCCGTTTTCGGCCCAGAGCTTCTGCCCGGCGTCCGACCAGAGGTAGTCGAGGAACTTCTGAGCGTCGGGCGAGGCTTCCTTGGTGACCGCGATCGGGGTTTCGATCAGGATCGTGTTGTCGGGGATCACGTATTCGACGTCTTCCCCCGCGTTTTCGGCGTTGATCGCCTCGTTCTCGTAGGAGAGCAGGACGTCGCCCTGACCCTGGGTGAAGGCGGTCAGCGCGTCGCGGCCGCTCGCCGGCTGGACTTCGGCCTTCGAGAGGACCGTCTTCACGGCATCCAGGGCCTCAGCGGGGGACCTGCCCTCCTCGATCTGGGAGCCGTAGATGGCCATGATGTTCCAGCGGGCGGATCCCGAGCTGAACGGGTTGGGGGTGATGATGCTGACGTCCTTGCTCAGCAGGTCATCGAAGGAATGGATGCCCTTCGGGTTGCCCTTGTTGACGACGAGCACGACCACCGACTCCTCGCCGATGCCGTTGTAGGGCTGCTTTTCCCAACTCGGAGCGACCTGGCCTTCTTCGACCAGGCGGGTCATGTCGCTGCCGACCGAGAAGTGAACGACGTCAGCGGGCTGGCCGGCCGCGACCGCGCGGCTCTGGTCGCCGGAAGCGCCGAAGGAGTTGCTGAAGCTGACGCCGGAGCCGTCCGAGGTCGCCTGGAAGCCGGGCTCGAGCGCTTCTTCGTAGACCGACTGCGGGGTCGAGTAGCCGACCACTGCGATCTTTCCTCCGTCAGAGGAGCCCGAGCTGCTGCCGCAACCGCTCGCCACCAGCACGGCGGCAAGGAGCAGTGCGGCCAAGCTCCCCCCCACGCCCTTCATGCTCTTCCAACTGCTCGTCATCAGGTGCCTTTCTTTCCTTCTTGATTGGGTAAATAGAGAAAGCAGGCGCGGCACCATACCAGAAAGCTGATAGGCAAAGTCAAGAAAGTCGCAGGCCCTTGCTTTTTGGCCGGTGCCCTCCGCTAGCGGGGCGCGTACATGACCATGCCGACCCCCACAAGACAGGCGATCGTGCCCAGCAGATCGAAACGATCCGGGTGGAAGCCATCGAAGACGACAGCCCAGAGCAGCGAGCCGACTACGTACACGCCGCCATAGGCGACAAGCACCCGGCCAAACTCGCGGCTGGGCTGCTGTGCGGCGAGCAGACCGTAGATGACGAGGCCGACCGCGCCGGCGGTGACGGCCACCGGCCCCCTCCCCTCTCGGAGTCCGGTCCAGATCAGGTAGGCACCACCGATCTCAGCCAATGCAGCGGCGCAGAACAGCGCAATCGAGCGCCCGGTCACCGGCTAGGAGCAGCAGGCAGGCTCTTCAGGCGCGGGGGAGCCCAGGCGCCGATCTATCCGTTCCCACGGCCCGCAGCCGGTCGCCACCGGTCGCGCAAGCATGACGCTGGGAATGGCCCCGAGCTCCGGGCAACCGGGGTAACCGGTCATGCCGGCAACGAGGTGGGAGATTCCAAACCAGGTGGGGACGAGAGCCGCGGGCCAGAGTGCGATTCCGCCCGGCAACTGACGCGAGCTCAACGCTCCGGCGATCGCCAGGAAGCCGACTCCGGCAGCCGCACGGCCTCCTCGGGAAGGGCGACTCATCGCCGCTTCGTCGCTTGCACAGCAACCATCGAGAAGGCAAGAGGGCGTATCGGACACGGGTATTCCTTTCATTGGATCGCTACGCCAGGGGGTCTACCACCTCAAGTAAGCTTTAAGTCAAGGCCGATGGCGATCGAAGACGAACTGACGATCGGGGAGGCGGCCGGGCGCGTGGGACTCCCCGCCTCCACCCTCCGCTACTGGGAGACCGCGGGCTTGCTGAAGGCGCCGCGTCGAGTGGGCGGCAAGCGCCGTTACGACCCCGAGGGTTTGCGGCAGATAGAGATGGTCGCGCTCGCCAAGCGGGCCGGGTTCACCTTGGCTGAGATTCGGATCATCCTTGCCGGTATCTCCGCCAGTACGCCACCGCCGGAGATCTGGAGAAGGCTCGCCTCCGACAAGCTTCCCGAGGTCGAGCAGACGCTCGCCGAGTCCCTGGCGATGAAACGAATTCTGGAAGCCGGTCTGCGGTGCGAGTGCCTGAGCCTCGAGGACTGCCTGGTGACGTCCCTCCGTTAGTCCAGCGAGCGGCGTGCTTCGGCTTGGACGGATTTCGGCAGGGTCTCGAGCCGAATGCCGCGGAGCTCGGCGACCTCGCGTAGCTCCTTGTCGAAATGCTGCGCCAGTCGCGCGGGTCCCTCGACCCTGGGCAGCGGCCCCTCCTTGACCCGGAAGAGGGTGACGTTCGTCCGCGGCAGCGACGACAGCGAGATCGCCTCGCGTGGCACCCGGGCGACGAACTCGTGCGCGGCCGTCGGGGTTTCGTGGTGCCCCTCCTGGCCGGGCGCCGGATCGGGGTGCGGGAAGGAGCGGTTCACGCCCGCATCGGGGACCGCCGCGGAGGCGACGCGCTTTTTGCCGACCGTGACCTCGTAGGCGAGGTCGCCGTGGAGATCTTCGTGCGCGATCAACGGCCCCTCGACCGTCTTCATGCTCTGCACCGACATCTCACCGTCCTCGACCCGGACGCGCATGCGCACGTAGGCGTCTCCCTCGGCAGCCGCCGCGCGCGCTGCCGCCGGCTTCTTCTCGACCTGATCCGGCAGCTCCCCTCGGCGGCCGCGCGGCTTCGGCTGTTTCTTCGGCACGGGCTTCATCCGGTTCGCCTTCCCCCCGGGGGGCGACGGCTCCTCCGGCATGTGCAGGAGCTTGCCGCCGATCCGCCGCGGCCGTCCTGGCTTGTCGGTCATCGCCGGCAGGTTCGGGTCCTCGACCACCGGCTCGGGATCTTTTGCATCTGACATCTTCCGTTTCGGCAGGTCGGCCATCGAGCCTCCGTTCACCAGTTGCGCCCGTAGCTGTAGTTGTGGATCCAGCGGTAGTAGATCCGCTGGAGGGAGAGCCCGCGATTGGCCCGGATCATCCCGAACCAGTCGTGATTGTGGACGAACAGGTCGCGGCGCCCGCCGGCCCCCTCGTAGTCGCAGGGCTCGAAACGATCGACGCCGCCGAGGTTCCACTCTCCGACCCAGTCGACCGACCATCTCGCGCTCAGGCCGGTGCCGCTGGAAGTCATCGTTCCAAGATACTCCGAGTACCAATCCTGGTGGTTGTAGACGAACAGGTCCGCCCGCCCGTTGCCATTGAGGTCGGCGAGGTAGTGCTGGTCGTGGCGTCGCATCTGCCAGCCGGGCACGCTGCCGTCGTAGCGCTTGGTCATCGAGAGCCCCGTCCCGTCGGAGGCCAGCATGCCGAGATAGGCGATGCTCCAGTCGCTTCCGTTGAAGACGTACAGGTCGGCCTTGCCGTCGCCGTTGAAATCGCCCACCAGGTGCTGGTCGCCCCGCCGCATCTGCCAGCCGGGCATCGATCCGTCGTAGCGATGCGACATCGAGAGATAGGCGCCCCGGGATTGCAGCAGGCCCAGGTAGGGGATCGACCAATCGTCGCCGTTGAAGACCACGAGGTCCTCGCGACCGTCGCCGTTGAGGTCGCCCACCATATGCCGGTCTCCCGGCCGCATCTGCCAGCCGGGAAGGACGGCGTCGTAGCGGTTGGCGACCGAGAAGGACGAGCCCGAGGAGCGCAGCATGCCCACGTACGGGATCGCCCAGTCGGTGCCGTTGAAGACGAACAGGTCGTCGCGGCCGTTGCCGTCGAAATCGGCGACGTAGAAGCGGTCGTTGTGCTGGAACTGCCAGCCGGGCATCGCGTCGTCGTAGCGGGCGATCAGCCGCAGCCCACCGGCGCCGTCGTCGGCAAGCAGGCCGAGGTACTCCATCGCCCAGTCGGTGCTATTGAAGACGACGACCTCGTCCTTGCCGTCGCCGTTGAAGTCGCCGATGTAGAAGCGGTCCCCCGGCTTGAACTGCCACGAGCCGGGGACGCGCTCGACGGCGCTGAACGCGAGATCGAGCTTCGAGCCGTCGGAGCGGTAGAGAATGATCCCGTTGTCGTTGTGGATCAGCACGTCGTCCTTGCCGTCGCCATTGAAGTCACCCGCGTGGCAGTCGAGGAAGGTCCGCTGCGTCGACGGATCCATCAGACGCTTCAGCTGCGTGTAACAGACCGGGCAGTAGGGCGGGCTGTTCGACCGCATCCGGCAGTTGATCGCCGGCCGGTAGATGCCGCGCGAGTTGGTGCCACCGCCCTCGAACAGGCCGGCGTCCTGGTCGTCGCTCCAGCCGGCCGGCTTGGACCCCGCCGTGTAGCCGGCGCAGTCTCCGGTCCCGGTCGGGAGGGGCGTCGCGGGGGCGACGAAGTTCCCCCATTTGGTCGACGCCCTGTTCGTATTTATCGTCAGGTTGACCGCCCCCGGCTCACCGCCCGAGTACGTCCCCGACGCGCAGTACTCGTCGGCCAACCCCCCGGTCCCGTGGCCGAACTCGTGCGCCATCACGCTCCAGTGCACGCCCAGCGGCACGATCTGGAAGCCACCACCGCCGCAGCCGCCGTAGCGCGACTCGTTGAGGATGATCAGGACGAGGTCGTAGTCGGGCGCCCATTTTTCGAGAGCGGCATTCACCCGCGCCCCGGTGTTGGCGCCGGGCTCGAGCCAGCAGTGCGCCCAGGAGCCGCTGAAGATGTAGCCGAGGGCCGTATCGCGGAGCGTCGTGCTGACGATCGTGTCGTCGCTGGCGTCGGTCGGCGTCCCTTTCTCGTCGTATACCCGCGTGCTGACGGGCGATTCTTTCGAGATCAGGTTGACCCGGTAGATGTTGAAGGCCTGGGCGTCCTCATAGAAGTAGTCGTGCCCGAACACTCCGTCGATCAGCAGTTCGTCGACCTTGTCGTTGTAGGTCGTCTGATCGGCGCCGGCGGCGAACCCGTCGCCCAGGACAGCGATGTTCTTCTTGATGCCGGGCGGGCCGGACGCAAGGATCTGGGTCATGCTGTCGGGCACTGGCGACTCCCGTGACTGGTGGGTACGCCGCCAAAATAAACCATTCTTGCTTATAAATCAAGCACTATGGACTGATGTTCCCGCCTACCGAGACCCGTCTTACAACTCAAGGTGGCAAGCGCCACCACAGCGGTTGCCGATTGGTACGTCACATTGGTCATACGTACTCTTTAGCGGTCGTAGTGATGGCCGCTCAGCTTGAAGCAACCCTAACACTCATAGAGTGAACTAACCATGCGACACAAGACGCCCCTACTAAAAGAGCGCTTTAGACATCTGCCTATGTGGACAATGCACCGGCGTCCACTAGACTTCGCCGCATGGGAGGAGCGTCGGCCCTAGATGCCTATGAGTCGTTCGCGCCCGTCTACAACGCGTTCAACCACCAGAACAATTACGAGGTATGGCTCGGGCAGGTGTTGCTGCCGGAGCTCGAGAGGCACGGACTCGAGCGAAACCGGGTGCTCGACGTCGGTTGCGGCACGGGCCGCGCGTTTGCGCCGCTGCTGCGCCGGGGCTGGCGAGTCCACGGCTGCGACCTCTCTCCCTCGATGCTCGAGCGGGCCCACCAAGAGGGCGACGGCAGCATCGAGCTCGATGTGGCGGACATGCGGGATCTGCCGATCTACGGCGAGTTTGAGCTCGTCCTCTCACTCAACGACTCCGTCAACTACCTGCTCGGCGACCAGGATCTGCAGCGTGCCCTGAGCCGGATGCACGCGAACCTCGCCGCGGGCGGCCTGGTCCTCTTCGACGCCAACTCGAGGTGGACGTACGAGGGAGAGGGCGCTTGGGTCGCCGGGAACAAGACGACGGTCGAACACGAAGGCCGGCGCTGGACCTGGCGTGCCATCGGCGAAGTCGAGCCGTCGATATATGAGGTCCGCATAGAAGGAGACGATGTGGAGACAATCGTCCACCACCATCGCTTTCGCTCCCAACCCGAAGTGCGCGAGGCGATCGCGGCCTCGGGTCTCGAATGCCGCGCCGCCCTGGGCATGGAGGAGGTCGACGGCGAGATCATCCTCTCCGAGCCCGATGAAGACCGTCACTACAAGGTCGTCTACATCGCGGCAAAGGCCGCGTCGATCGACCAAAGAGGGGAGGTGGGCCCATGAAGATCTCAACCAGCAAGGTTTTATTCCCGGTGATTTCCACGACCAAGACCGGCTAGCCAAAGGCAGGTGAACCAATAGAGATTTCAACCACTGAGGTGTTGTACCCCGCTCTTTCTTCGACCAAGGGGACTTAGTCGCAAGGGGAGGCCGGA
>JASLJO010000318.1 GCA_030152505.1 Solirubrobacterales bacterium
TCCTGGATGTCCTCGTTCCAGCAGAATAGGAATAGCTTTTCTGTTCGAGCCATCCCTCTGGGGCCGTGTAGAAGGCCTGGTTTGCCGTTAGTTTCGGTGCCGTGCTGTCGGTGGTGATCGTGAATTCCTTCGTCGTCGGGAGCCCGACCCCGTCGGTCGCGGTCACTTTGACCGTGTGCTGCCCGGAGCTGTAGGCGTTGGCTTTGAGGATCCATTCGCGGCTTATCGAGCAGGTTTCGGTTGCGCATCCCGGGGAGTATTTGGGTTCGACGAGCTGGTTATCCACTTTGACTTCGGTGCTCACGACGCCTGACTGGCGATCGAGATCGGCGTGGCTCCATACGGCCACGCGATGGTTGCCGAAGTCCGAGATATACGCCTTGTTACCGGGGCCGGCGGCGATCGCCTTCGGTGCCGAGAGCCCTGCGTTGCCTGAGCCGGCGGAGCCAAACTGACGCAGGTAGGTTCCGGTCGGCTGGAATACATCCACGCGGTTGTTCTGCTCTTCGATGACGAGGACATTGCCGGAGGGGGCTACCGCGATACCGATCGGGGTTTCGAGGTGGCCGCTAGAGGTCCCCGGAACGGCGTTAAACTGCCTGATGAAGTTGCCGTAGGGGCTGTACTCCTGCACACGGTTCGCGGACCAGTCAGATAGCCAGACATTTCCGGCTGCATCGGTGGCAAGGCCCGAGGGGGTCGTCATTTCCGCTGGTTTGCTCGAACCTTGTGAGCTCCCCGTAGCCGTGCGGATGAAGGTCCCGTTTTCGGTGAACTCAAGGAGCTTGTGGCTGCCGCAGTCAGAGACCCAGATGACTTCCCCGAGACCGGGTACAACCCCGTAGGGCATTTGGAAGGAGGCGCTGGTGATTTTGCGGAGAAATTGGCCATTCGAGTTGAACGCCTGCACATTGGCGTTCGTCTCATCGGTCACCCAGATCGTGCCGTTCGGGCTGACGGTGATGCCACGGGGGTCGCTGAACTGGCCGTTGCCCGTGCCGGCGCTGCCGAACTGCATGAGGAAGGTGCCGCTGCTGTCGTATTTCATCACCCGGTGATTGAGACGATCGATGACGTAGACGTTCCCGTTCGCGTCGGTTGCCATGCCTCGCGCATCCTGTATCTGCCCCGGCCCAGTACCCGCCGAGCCGAACGGCGCGAGCGCCGTTGCGGCGGCGCTGTCGCCATCGGCGGCGGTGTATTTCAGCGTGTATTCAGATGCGTTCAGACCGCTTTTGGACTGTTCGGTGGCGGAGCCGGAGAGGGAGAGACTCGGAGCGCTGTGATCGACCCAGACTTTGACCGCCCTGGTTTCAGATTTGTTTCCCAGGGGATCTTCGGCGCTCAGGAGAACGTTGTCTGCTCCTTGCGGCATGGTCGACGGGTCGTAGTCGCGGACTTCGCTCGCTCCTTCGCCGTGTTTGGTCAAAGTGAATACGTTCGTCCCTTTGCAGGGGTAGACAGTCGTTCCCGTGCAGGGCATGGTCTGGACCGGCCATCCGGATGATTGCGAGACGTTTTCAGCAGAGACCTTCAGTCGATAGACACCGAGACCGAGGTCACGTGCCGTTACCGTGATCGGTTCAGTCGGGACCTGGTTCACCCAGTGACTTGGGCCGATCGGTGGGTCCATGTTGGGAGCGCCGGTGTCGGCGATGGTGATAGCGGCGGTGTTGACGAACGCGTCACGGAACGCCGTCAAGTCGTAGCCGCTGGGGTTCGACATCGAAAACGAGGCGATCTTTCCTTGGGTGTTTTGACCGGCGTTGAATTCGTAGGCCCAGTTCCCGTTCATTCCGGGATAGTTGCCGCTTGCCGATCTACCGGCGACCCATCCGCCGCTTTCGGTGTTCCAGATGCCCATCCAAAGGGTGGGATCGGCAGCCCAGTCCGATCTCTGCCAGAAGCCGACGTTGGCGAGATACATGCTGGTGATATAGCTCGCCGGAGCTTTGCCATATTGCTGCCATTCTTCGGCCCAGCGAGGCACCGCGAATTCCCAGTTGACCGTGCTGCCGTTTGCCACGGAGCCGGGCAACGCGCCGATGAAGAGACCAGGCGCGTTTGAGGTCTCACCCGTCTGGCAAGAATATGGAGATGCGTAGGTCGTGCAGGTGTCGTGATCGGCCCTGTAGTAGTTCGGCGCCGCGTTCGTCCAGCCACCCCATCCACCTAGGCCGGTGATCCCGTTCCACCAGTTGTAGGTTTCATAAAGGGGATCGACCAGCACCGGCCAGACCGTCTCGGCGGTAGGTGCGAGGTCGAGCGTGAAGGAATCGCCCGAGACGCTCAGGGTCACCGCGACTTCCTGTTCTGCAGCGTCAAGCGCACTGGGTGGGGCGATGCCCAGGATCGGCTCGCCGTCCTTGATCACCTGGGCACCACCGGCTTCGGTTGCCTCAAGGCTGGCGCCTTGCGGAAGATCGAGATGGAAGGTCTGGGAGCTAGGGGCGTCAGCCGATTGGACAAGCGTCATCGTCTCCAGGCCGGTGGGCGTCGGGGCGACCGCCAGAGAGGTGTCCTCGGCAACCTCTGGGTAGACAGCGACGCTCTGGTCGACCGTCGATGGACTTCGACCCTCAGGCACCCCTACGAGGCTAATTCGGACACCGGTTTCGGGCAGCGCGATGCCTTCGCCCAGGTCCTGTGGGATGCCTACTTCCACGAGCGGGCTCGAGGGCTGTAGTTCGTTGGCGTCGTGTTCCAATTCCAGATTGACAACTTCCGCCGAGCCGTCACCGTCCCCGATCCGAAGGGGAATGGTCGATTCAACGAGGGTTGGCCCGTTGTAGCGATCCGTTGGGGGTGCGCCAATCGATTCAACGAGGGTTGGCCCGTTGTAGCGATCCGTTGGGGGTGCGCCAATCGTCCCCCCTACGGATTCGAGCTGCTCACCAGCCGGGAGGATGGCTGCGGTATCGGAAAGGAACCGTTCGACGTGAAGTTCGTCGAAGACGCCGGCGGGAGCTTCGAGCAGTGGCCCGAAAACCGACTGCATCAGTTCGAAAGCCTGTTCACGGCTGAGGTTCGAATGCGGCAGTTCTTCAGCGGCCTCAAGATCAGCCAGCTGGACGTTGTATTCGGGTGAGCCGCCGGCCTGGATGCCTTCTTCTATGTCGGCTG
>JASLJO010000258.1 GCA_030152505.1 Solirubrobacterales bacterium
TCTCAGGATTTCTCGGGGGTTGGTGCGTGGTTGAACTGCTGCGCCGGGGCCACCGGGTGCGCACCACCGTGCGCGACCTCGCCCGCGCGACCGAGGTCCGCGCCGCGATCGCCGCCCAGGTCGACCCCGGCGACCACCTCACCTTCCTCGCCGCCGACCTGCTCGCCGACGACGGCTGGGCCGACGCCGTCGAGGGATGCGACTACGTCCTCCACGTCGCCTCGCCTTTCCCGGCGGTGCAACCGAAGGACCCCGACGAGCTGATCGTGCCGGCGCGGGAAGGCACTCTGCGTGTCCTGCGTGCCGGCCTCGACGCCGGGGTCGAGCGCGTCGTCGTCACCTCCTCCGTGGCGGCAATCACCGGCAGCGGCAAACCGGTCTCGGGACGAGCGCTCGACGAGCAGGACTGGAGCGACCCGGACAACATGAAGATGACGCCCTACGCGCGCTCGAAGACGATCGCCGAGCTGGCTGCCTGGGACTTCGTGCGTGAGCGGGGTGCAACCGAGAAGCTGGCGACGGTGAACCCGGGAGCGATCATCGGGCCGGTGCTCGACGAGGGCCACTCCTTCTCCCTGCAGGCAATCAAACGACTGCTCGCCGGAATGCCGGGCGTGCCGCGGATCGGCTTCAGCTTCGTCGATGTCCGCGACGTCGCCGACCTGGAGATCAGGGCGATGACTTCGCCCGAGGCCGGGGGTGAGCGCTTCGTCGCCGCCGAGCAGTTCATGTGGATGTCCGAGGTCGCGGCGGTTCTGCGGGACCGGCTTGGTGACGATGCGGCCAAGGTGCCGACCCGCACCGTGCCGAACCTGCTCGTGCGGACGACGGCGCTCTTCGATCCGGGAGTGCGTTCGGTCCTCGGCCAACTGGGCAAGAAGACCGTGGTCTCGGGCGAGAAGGCCAAGGCCAGGCTCGGCTGGTCCCCTCGCCCACTCGACGACACGATCGCCGAGTGCGCACGAAGCCTGCTCGCCTAGTCGATCGGCAGGCATGCGGTTGGGCACCACCGGGTAAGGGAGCTCTAACCAATCAAGGGAGGTGGGGGGAAGCATGCCAGCAGTGGAGGTATTGACCGATAGCTCGACCGGCACACTCGAGCTGGGCGACGACATCGGGATTCGACGCCTCGGCTTCGGTGCGATGCGCGTCACCGGCAAGGGTGTCTGGGGGGAACCGGAGAATCCGCGGGGAGCACTGGCGGTGCTCGGCCGCGTCCCGGAGCTCGGCGTCAATCTGATCGACACCGCCGACTCCTACGGCCCGCACGTGAGCGAGGAACTGATCGCCGACGTCCTCTATCCCTACAGGGGCCTGACGATCGCGACCAAGGGCGGCCTCGAGCGCACCGGCCCCGGCGAGTGGCCGCGCAACGGCCACCCCGACCACCTCAAGCGGGCGTGCGAGGGCTCGCTGCGGCGCCTCGGGCTCGAGCGGATCGACCTCTACCAGCTCCACGCTCCCGACCCGGAGGTACCCTACGAGGAGTCGGTCGGGGCGATGAAGGAACTGCAGGAAGAAGGCAAGGTCCGCCACGTCGGTCTCTCGAACGTCTCCGTCGAGCAACTCGAGCAGGCGCGCGAGATCGTCGACGTCGTCTCGGTGCAGAATCGCTTCAACCTCGGTGACCGCGGCTCCGATGACGTGCTCGAGCGCTGCGAGGGGCTTGGCATCTGCTTCTTCCCGTGGTTACCGCTGGCGGCGGGAGAGCTGGCTGAGCCGGGCGGGGTTGCCGCGACGATCGCCGAAGCGCACGACGCAAGCACCGGCCAGATTGCTTTGGCATGGCTGCTGCGCCGCTCGCCGGTGATCGCCCCGATTCCCGGCACGTCGTCGGTTCGTCACCTCGAAGAGAACGTGGCCGCGGCGAGCATCGAGCTCTCCGATGAGGAGTTCGAGCAGCTGAGCAACGCGGGGGGCGACTGAGAGCTACGGCTCGAAGCCGCGTGTCATCGAGCCCCGAAAAGAGTCAGGGCCGCCCGAAGGCGGCCCTGACCTGGTGCTTGGAGACGAACGCGGGAACAGCGAACGGGTGGGACAAGACCCGCCTCCCTACGCTCGCCGGTGCCCGGGGTGGATTCCGCCGGGCGCCCGAACCAGTGCGGCGCCTAGCGGCCCTGCACCTCCAGAGTCCCCTCAAGCATGTGAATCAAGTTAGGACCACCTCCTTTCTCTGGTGATCCGATTGAAGCAAACGGCGGGGTCGGCCGTCCTGCGACTTGTTTTCGATTGCGACGCCGGAGGAGCTCGCCAACCTCGCGCACCTGCGCGCTCGCCAAAGAGGACTTCCGCTGGATTACCGTCGGCGCCGCCTCCCAACCCGGCGTAGCGATCGTCCTCACGAACTACCTGAACGGCAGCCCCGCCGACGGCGACGCGGTCTCCGCCCTCGTCGCCAAGGGCGCCCTGAACGGCGTTCGCTTCCACACCGACGACCTCGACGCCACCTTCGAGAGGGTGCGCGCTTCGGGCGCCGAGATCACGCAGGAGCCGACGGACCAGCCGTGGGGTACGCGGGACTTTGCCGTGCGTGACCCGTCCGGCAATCTGATACGCATCGACCAGCCGCCCATCGCGTAGAGCCGTTGAATAGCGGTGCCGGGAATTCGAACCGCGACCTTCTGCGCCAGGGCGAAAGAGCGTACGGTTGTACGGCGTAACAGCACGGACCAGCGTAGGTGGGAGGCCAACAGATGGCAGGACGGATCGTTGTGACGGAGTTCGTGTCGCTCGACGGCGTGATGGAGGCGCCGGGGGGCGAGCCGGAGTTCAAGTACCCCGGTTGGACCTTCGAGTTCGACCGCGGCGACGACGGAAACCAGTTCAAGCTGGACGAGACCAGGCAGTCGGACGGCCTGCTGATCGGGCGGCGCACCTACGAAAGCTTCGCCGGCGCCTGGCCGCAACGTGAAGACGAGTTCGCCGACAAGTTCAACGCGATGCCGAAGTTCGTCGTCTCGACGACGCTCAAGGACCCGGAGTGGAACAACACGACGGTTCTGGATGGAGGCGACGCGACGGCCGAGGTGCGCAGGCTCAAGGAGGAGTTCGACGGCGAGCTTCAGGTGCCAGGCAGCCACCGGCTCGTCCAGGAGCTGATTGAAGGAGACCTCGTCGACCAGGTCAACCTGATGGTCTTTCCCGTGATCCTCGGGACCGGCAAAAAGGCCTTCGAAGAGCAGCAAGAGCGACGCAACCTGCGGCTCAAGGAATTAAAGGTCGTCGGCGACGGCGTCGCCGTGATGGTCTACGAGCGGGCCGCCTGAGCGTCGAAGGAGATCGAGATGGGAAAGCTGATCGCGACCACGCAGGCCACCGTCGACGGTGTCATAGACCCAGTCGGCGAGTGGGTGCAGGCCGACGGGGACCACGGCGACCACTCGTTCGAGCGCCAGGCGAGGTCCAGCGGACTGGTGCTGGGCCGCAAGACCTACGAGGGGCTGGCGGGATATTGGCCGAGCCAGTCGGGCAAAGGGGCTGACATGGTCAACTCGTGTTCAAAGTACGTCGGGTCCAACACCATGTCCGGCGATCTCGAGTGGAACGCTACACTGCTCGAGGGGGACC
>JASLJO010000305.1 GCA_030152505.1 Solirubrobacterales bacterium
TGAAGCGGTGCATCTCCGGCCGGTGGCCAAGCAGGGGCTCGAGGCTGTCGGTGAGCTTTCCCAGGAAGGCGGCCTCGGTGATCTCGCCCCGCTCCATTTCGAACAGCGGGTTGCCGCCGTTGGCCTCGGTCGCGGCCTGCATGCCCTTGCCGAGCACCTCGGTGGTGATCCCCGTCTTGTCCTGGAAGGCCATGAAGGACTCGATCAGGGGGGTGGTGAGCACCCCGCCGAAGTCGGAGATCACCGCCTCGATGCGGCCGCGACCCTCAGTCACCCTCGCGCACCAGCTCGTAGTGCCCCAGTCCCTCACGTCCCTCGAGCCTCCAGCGGAAGAAGGCGATCCTGGAGACCGTGCCCGGCTCGCGCACCGCGGCTGCGCTGATCAGCGTGCCGGCGCCTCGCAGCGGCTGGCCCTCGTCGCCGTCGGTCCAGAGCTCCAGGGTGGCTCGTCGCTGTACGTCGTCGGCGCCGTATTCGGTCGAGAGCAGGGTCTCGGATACCTCGGTGGGAGCGCCGTCGGGGTCGCAGATGATCGTCGTCACCCGCTCGTCGCCGTGCGCACCTGCGCTCGGCGGCCGCTCCGCGCTCAGCGCCAGCAGGCCGCCGTCGGTGAAGACGATGCCGATCGACCGGCGCAGTACCTGTCCGCTGCTCTCGCTCATCGGTGACCGGCAGCCTATTGTCCCTGGGCGAATTGCCGCCGACGACGATCCGCACCGCCGACCCCGACCGCGACGCCGCCGCCTGCGTCGCGATCTACGCACCCTTCGTCGAGTCCGGTGCGACCTCGTTCGAGGAAGAGCCACCCGACCCGGCCCGCTTCGCTGAGCGAATCGCCGGCCTTCAAGCCACGTATCCGTGGCTGGTGGCGGAGCACGGTGGCGGGGTGGTCGGCTACGCCTATGCCTGCCCACACCGCGCCCGGCCGGCGTATCGATGGGCCGTCGAGACCTCGGTATACGTGGCGGCCGATGCGCAGGGCCGCGGTCACGGCCGCGCCCTCTACGCCGAGCTGAGCGCACGCCTGCGCCGACAGCGGTTCCAGGTCGCCTGCGCCGGAATCACCCTGCCGAACCCCGCCAGCGTCGCCCTGCACGAGAGCGCCGGCTTCGTCCCGGTGGGCGTCTACCGCCGGATTGGCTGGAAGAACGGCTCCTGGCACGACGTCGGCTGGTGGCAGCTGGAGCTGCAGCAGATTGGCGGTGGGGCGCCGGCGGAGCCGTTGCCTCCCGAGCCGAATCGAGAAGATCGCCGCTGACCGGGTGTATTCTGACACCTTATGCGGTGTCGAGATAGCGACGACCTCGGGAAACTTCTACGACAGGCACGCGAGCGGCAGGGGCTCAGCCAGAGGCGTCTGGCCCTGCGGGCGGGCACCAGCCAGGACGCGATCAGCCGAATCGAGCGTGGAGTCGAGGCGCCGACGCTGGAGCGCTTCGCGCAGCTCATGCAGGTATTGGGCCGGCGTTTGGTCCTCGATTCCGAGCCGGTTGAGAGCTCGGTTCCACGATCCGAGCTCGACGTCGCCGACGAGTTGTCGCCGAGCGAACGTCTGCGCGAGGCGAGCAGTTGGAATCTGGTCGCCTCGCGGTTGGCGCTCGCCGGCGAGCAGGCCCGGCGTGAGCGACACCCGGCCACGCGTAGGGGCGTGTGATGCGCGAAGCAGATCGCCCACTTGACCTTGGCGAGCTGATCGCGGTCCTCGCCCGGCATGGCGTCGATTACGTCGTGATCGGGGGGGTTGCCACCCAGGTGCATGGGCACCGGCGTACGACGATGGACCTCGACCTTACTCCCGACCCGAGCCCGGAGAACCTGCGCCGCCTGGGAGCTGCACTCGCTGAGTTGGAGGCCCGTCCGCGAGATTTCGGGGCACAGGGGGCGGAGGTTCCGGTGGCCGACCCGGAGCACCTGTCCGTCGCGGCGATCGTTCCCCCCCTGCTTACGCGTCATGGCCAAGTCCACATCCTCAAGGAACCGAAAGGGGCACGAGGGTTCGAAGAGATGCGCGAGCGGGCCCTGGTCATCGACCTGGACGGCAACAAGGTCGCGATCGTCTCGCTCGACGACCTGATCCGGATGAAGCGCGCGGCTGGGCGTCCCGGCGACCTCGATGACGTCGCTGTGCTCACCGAGGTGGAGAGACAGAGGCATGAGCCCGAGCCGTAGGCCCGGCTACCATTGGCCCATGCCAGAGAACCAGACCGATGTGCTGACCGAAGATGATGTGTTGGAGGCGCTCGAGGAGGTGATCGATCCCGAGCTGGGGCTCGACTTCGTCTCGCTCGGCCTCGTCTACGACGTCGAGATCGAGAACGAGGATGTCTACGTGACCTTCACCCTGACGACCCCGGCCTGCCCGATCGGCCCTCAGGTCTCCGAGCAGATGAAGGAGTTCGTCGGCGACCTCCCCGGCGTCAACGCCGTCCACCCCAAGATGATCTTCGACCCCCCCTGGTCCCCCGAGATGATGACCGAGGACGCCAAGTTCGCCTTGGGGTTTTGAGCGCCTAACGCGGCAGCTGCGGGTCGTCGGGGTCGATCTCCTCGGCGGAGCCGTCGAAGTCGTAGGGGCGGCTGGCCGATTCGTGGCGCGGGGGCGCGCCGCGATTGCCGCCGACTCCGACCACGACGAAGCGGTGGGCGGCGTAGGTGCGCACGAGGCGGCGGGCTATCGCCCGGGTCGGCGGGATGAGGAGCAGGAAGCCGAAGATGTCGGTGACGAAGCCCGGCGTCAGCAGCAGCGTGCCGCCGACCGCGATCATCAGGCCGTCGGCGACCTCCCGGCCGGGGAAGCGCCGCTCGGCGAGCGCCTGATTGAAACGGCGCCAGGCGCCGCGGCCCTGGTGGCGCAGGAGGAACGAGCCGAGCAACGCATCCGCCAGCAGCAGCGCCAGGGTCGGCCAGAGGCCGATCAGCTGGCCGACCTGGATGATCACGTACAGCTCGACGATCGGGACGACGATGAAGAGGACTACGAGCAGGGCCATGGTTCAAGCTGGCGCTGCCGCGGCTGCCGCTGCCTGCTCCAGCTCTTCCAGCGACTCGTCGATGCCGGCGGCGATCGTTTCGACGTCTTCCATCGAGTCGTAGTCGGCGAGCAGGCCGAAGCAGACGCGGCCGTTGTAGCTCATGATCGCCACCGCCAGCGCGTGGTTTTGGGGCAGGAAGGCGACCGGAAAGACCTCTTCCAGCTGACGCCCGAGCACGTAGAGGGGCATCTGCGGACCGGGGACATTGGTGACGATCAGGTTGAAGAGCCTGGTCGAGAAGTTGATCCGCGCCGCCTGCGCGAGCAAAGTCGGCGGGGCGAAGTCGTTGAAGCGGGAGATCACTTCGGCGCCCAGGGCCTGCTTGGATCGCTTCACTCCCGCCATCTGCTCGCTCACCACTCGCAGCCGCCGTGCCGGGTCCTCGACGTAGACCGGCAGCGGGCCGCGCATCGCGGCGAGTTTGTTGCCCAGCTCGCCGCGCTCGTCGGCGGTGCGGATGGAGACGGGCACGAGCGCGCGCAACTCCAAGCCCTCGGTGCGGATGCCGCGAGTTTGCAGCCACTTGCGCAGCGCGCCGGTGACGACCGCGAGGACGACGTCGTTGACCGTCCCGCCCAGAGCGTCCTTGATCCGTTTGAAGGTCGCCAACTCCGAGCGGGTCCAGGTGAAGCGCCGGTGCGGGCCGATTTCCCGATTGAGGGGTACGTCGGGGGCGGGATCGGCGAACGCGCCGACCACCTCACCGACGGCCTCCAGCGCCTCGACCGCGCGCCGTGCAGCGGTCTCGGGGTGGCGCACCGTCTCCACCGCGCGCTCGGCCAGCTTCACCGGCGTCGCTGCCAGCTCGGTCGCCCCGCGGGCGATCAGGTCGGTCGTACTCGGCGCGGCCTGGGGTTGCCAACCGTCCTCGACCGGCGCCGGCTCGGGGATCGGCTCGAGATCGAAGAGCACGGTGCCGATGTCGACCCCGGCGATGCCGTCCACCGCCGCGTGATGGGTCTTGGTCAGCAGGGCGAAGCGGTCGCGCTCCAGTCCCTGCACCAGCCACATCTCCCAGAGCGGCTTGGAGCGGTCGAGCTGTTGCGAGAAGACGCGCGCGGCGAGTCGCTTCAGCTGTGCCTCGCCGCCCGGATCGGGCAGCGCCGTGTGGCGGATGTGGTAGCTGAGATTGAAGTTGACGTCGTCCGCCCAGAGCGGTCTGCCGGCCTCGAGTGGGGGAACCACGAGGCGCTGGCGAAAGCGCGGCACCTGGTCCAGCTTGCCGCGCACGTGCTCGACCAGGTCGACGTAGCGTGGCGGGGGTCCCTCGAAGATCAGGATGCCGCCGATGTGCATGTGGCTCGCCGAGGTCTCGTTGGTGAGGAACGACGCGTCGGTCGAGCTGAGGCGCTCCAGATGGTCTCCGGTGGTGCTCATCCTGCAAGGCTAGCTGCGTCGTGCGCCCGGCCCAAGCCCGCCACACCGGTCGCAATCCCGCCACCGGTACCCTGGGGCACATGCCCACCACCGAAACGGCGGCGCCCAGGCGCGTCCTGCTCGCCGCGCCGCGCGGCTATTGCGCCGGTGTCGACCGCGCCGTGCAGACCGTCGAGCGTGCCCTCGAGCATCACGGCGCCCCCGTCTACGTGCGCAAGGAGATCGTCCACAACAAGCACGTGGTCGAGGAGCTTTCCAAGCGCGGCGCAATCTTCGTCGAGCAGGAGACCGAGGTGCCGGAGGGGGAGATGGTGGTCTTCTCCGCCCACGGCGTCGCCCCGGCGGTGCACGAGAACGCTGCGGCCCGCCACCTGCGCACGATCGACGCCACCTGTCCGCTGGTGACGAAGGTCCATGTCGAGGCACGCCGCTTCGCCGCCGACGGCTACACGATCGTGATGATCGGCCACGAGGGCCACGAGGAGGTCGAAGGGACCACCGGCGAGGCGCCCGACAGCATCGTCCTCGTGCAGACCGCCGAGGAGGTCAAGGACCTGCAGGTTCCCGACCCCGAGCGGGTCGCCTTCATCACCCAGACCACCCTCTCGGTCGACGAGACGACCGAGATCATCGCCGCCCTGCGGGCGAAGTTCCCGGCGATCGTCAGCCCCAAGTCAGACGACATCTGTTACGCGACGACCAACCGTCAGATCGCCGTCAAGCAGCTCGCCCGCGAGTGCGACCTGGTCCTGGTGATCGGCTCGACCAACTCCTCCAACTCCAACCGCCTGGTCGAGGTGGCGCGCGAACACGGCGCCGCTTCGCACCTGATCGACTTCCACCACCAGGTTCAGGAGGAGTGGCTGGAGGGAGTCGAGACGGTCGGCATCACCTCCGGCGCCAGCGCCCCCGAGGAGCTGGTCGAGAACCTCGTCGCCCTCTTCCGCGAGCGCGGCTGCGACGACGTCTCCGAGCTGCGTACGGTCCACGAGGACGTCCGTTTCATGCTCCCCAAAAAGATCCGCGAAGCAACGGCCTCTACGGCAGGCCTGCCGCGAAGCTGATCGACCAAACCCGTAAGGCTGGGGAGGGACGCAGGGAGAGCTGGTGAGCCTCGTGGCGGGGGTGCTCGGTGAGTGGGTAGAGGGCGGGACCGCTCACCGGGACCAGGTCTGTCGTGTTGCCGTCAAGCGCAATGCGCAGCTCGCCCTCTCCCTCGAGAGTCGCGTAAGCGCCGCCGGCTTCGTAGGGCACGCTCAGCTCGTCGCCTTCCCAGGGTTGCTCCCATGAGCCCCCCGGGAAGAGCTCGGGGGTGGGGGGCATGACCTTGGCCCCGGGCGCGTCGCCGGGGCGCAGGGAGTCCATCGGCTCGGGTAGCGCCCGCAGGGCGTCCTGCTCGCGCAGCTCGGCCTGAATCGCTTCCTCGGTGGCGCGGTATTCGCCCTCGCCGAAGTGGAACCAGGCGAGCGCGCCGCCGAGCTTCCAGAGGAAGAGGCTGGGCCATCCCTCGCAGCCGTAGGCATGCCAGAGGCGCCGGTCGGCGTCGATCGCCACCGGGAACTCGACGTCGAGCCTCTCCAGGCCCGCCGCCACCGTGGCCGGCTCGGCGCCGAAGGGAAAGCGCGGTGCCTGCACGCCGATCGTCGTCAGGCCGTGCTCGGCGTAGAGGCGCGCCCACGCGCCGACATAGGGGAGCGTGCGTACGCTGTTCAGCTGGGCGAAGTCGAAGAAGTGGACGAGCACCGGTCCGCCTGCCGTCGCCAGTGGCATCGAGCGCGGCGCTTCGCCGACCCACTCGATCCCCTCGGGCAGGTCCGGTGCGGCGATGTTCTCTCTTTCAGGGCGCATTTAGGTTGCGGGAAGTTATCTGCGCTAGCTTCCGCGGGCGATGGTCGAGTTCTTCATCGCGGCTGTTCCGCTCTTGCTGCTGCTCGGCTCGCTGCTCCTCGGGCGTTACCCGGGCTGCGAGACGGCGTTGCGGTTGGCCGAACGGATCGCCGCGCGGACCCGGCCGAAGGCCACAGTGGCACGCAACTGGCGTCGCCCGCGGCCACCCGCCATGCGTGCCCCGCACGGCGGCCTGCTGATCGCCCTCAGTCTCGCCCAGCGCCCGCCCCCGCTCGCCGCCTAGCGCGACAAACCACCCCGCGCCGCCCGGCGCGGGCGAATCCGGCATGGCACATGGCCATGCCTGAGCGAAGGAGCGAGCATGAACTCGAACACCGTACGCGTGGCGATCGGCGCCGCGGCCGTCATCGTCGCCGCCGTCCTGCTGATTGTCCTCAGCGGCAACAACAGCGACAGCAGCACCAATACCACCAAGGGCGTGACCACGATCGTGATCAAGCACGGCAAGCCGGTCGGGGGGATCGCACAGCTGACCTTCAACAAGGGCGAAGAGGTGCGCTTCAAGGTGGACTCCGACGTCAGCGACGAGGTCCACATGCACGGCTACGACATCATGAAGGACGTC
>JASLJO010000032.1 GCA_030152505.1 Solirubrobacterales bacterium
ACGCGGCGGTAGCTCAACGGTAGAGCCTCAGCCTTCCAAGCTGATGACGCGGGTTCGATTCCCGTCCGCCGCTCTCCAGAGGTAGCCAATTCGCTGCCAAAGATCCGGGTCCGATGAGACTCGGGTCTGCAATCCGCGTCGCCGTTGCTCTGCTGCTCGCAACGCTCGCCACCTGCGGGTTGTGGCGGCGGAGCGGATAGCAGCAATGGCAGCGACAGGGCCAGCTTTCGAGCCCGGCTCGAGCGCCCAGGCATCTCACGTTCCGCCGCTCCCGCGCGTTTGATTGGGACATGGAGCGGGAGGACCACACGTTTGCGGCTGGAGACGACGCTTGCGCCGCCTGGCTGTACCGACCAGACACAGGTGGGGCGGCGACGCCGATCGTCGTCATGGCCCACGGCCTCTCCGGAACCCGCCGCGATCGGCTCGGGCCCTTCGCCGAGCGCTTCCGCGACGCTGGTCTCGCCGCCCTCGTCTTCGACCACCGCGGTTTCGGCGACAGTGGCGGCGAGCCCGACCTCTTCCACCCTGCGCGCCAGCTCGAGGACTGGCGGGCGGCGATTCGCTTCGCCCGCTCGTTGCCGGGGATCGACTCCGGCCGAGTCGCCACCTTCGGCTCCTCGATGGGCGGCGGCAACGCGCTCGCCGCGGCGGCGGATGACCCCGCCGTGGCTGCGATCGTCAGCCAGGTCCCCTTCCTCGACATCCTGCGACAGGCGTACCGGCCTCCGCCAAGGGTCATGGCTCGGGCGCTGCTCGCCGCGGCGCTCGGCCGTCACCTACCCGCGGTCGGCCAACCGGACGAGGCGGCGTTCATCAACGCGCCGGGTAGCGAGGAGGGCTGGCGCCGCGTCGTCGCGGGTGGCGAGGACTCGCGCTGGCGCAACCGGGCCTCGGCGCGCTGGCTGCTCAGCCGCCCCTACCGGCCGTCGCGCCACGCGGCGAAGCTGCGCTGCCCCTGGCTGCTCTGCGTCGGTGAGGCGGACCGGGTGGCGAGGCCGGGCCCGGCGATCGCCGCGGCGCGGCGCGCCCCCCACGCCGAGCTGCGCACCTATCCAGGGGTCGATCACTTCGACATCTACGACGGCCCCGAGTTCGAGGCGATCGTCGCCGACGAGCTCGCTTTCCTGCGCCGCCACCTGTTCCACACCGACGGGACCTGATCTGTCGACCGTGGTCGAGCTTTGGTCCGCATAGCGGCACAAACCTCGACCGCGCCCTACCAGGCGTCGACGAAGCGGCGGCCACGCTCGGGCTCGACGTGCGCTGCTGCGGCGGACAGGGTCGAGGCGATCAGCGAACGCGTCTGCGCCGGGTCGACGACGTCATCGAGCTCGAAGAGCGTCGCCGCGTTGATCGCCCGGGCGTTGCGCTCTGCCGCCGCGGTCAGGTCGCGGATCCTCTGCTCGCGCTCGGCCTCGTCCTCGATCGCCTCCAGCTCCTTGCGCAGCGCCAGCTTCACCGCCCCTTCGAGCCCCATCGGGCCGACGTGCGCGGTCGGCCAGGCCACGGTCAACAACGGCTCGTGCAGGCTGCCGCCGGTCATCGCCTGGGCGCCGAGGCCGTAGCCGCGGCGCAGGATCACGGCGATCAGCGGCACGCGCAGCGCCGCCCCTCCCAACAGCAAACGGGAGGCATGGCGCACCAAACCGGTCGCCTCCGCCTCCGGGCCGACCATCATGCCCGGCGTGTCGAGGAGGGAGACGACCGGCAGGCCGAAGGCGTCGCAGAGCTGCAGGAAGCGGGCGGCCTTGTCGGCGGCGTCGCTGGTGATCGCGCCGGCCATGTAGCGCGTGTCGTTGGCGAGGAAGCCGAGTGGACGGCCCTCGATCCGCGCCAGCGCCGTCACCATCTCCGGCGCGAAGCGCTCGCGCAGGGAAGTGACCGAGCCGACGTCCGCCAGCGTCTCGATCACCGGCCCCACTGGGTAGGCGCGCCGCTCGCGCTCGGGCACCATCTCGCGCAGCGGCGCTTGGTCGGGCTCCTCGCCCGGCGCCACCGCACCCTGGAAGTAGGCGAGCAGGCGCCTCGTCGCCGCCACCGCCTCGCGCTCGTCGGCGACCGCGAGGTCGACGACGCCGTTGCGCGCCTGCATCTCCAGGGGCCCGACCTCGTCGGGGTCGACCTTGCCGAGACCGCCGCCCTCGATCATCGCCGGGCCGCCCATGCCGAGGGAGATGTTCTCGGTGGCGACGATCAGGTCCGAGCAGCCGGCGAGCACCGCGTTGCCCGCGAAGCAGCGGCCGGCGACCACGGCGATCCGCGGCACCAGCCCCGAGAGCCGCGCCCAGAGGGCGAAGGCACGGGTGTCGAGGGCAGAGACGACCGGGTAGTCGGTGTCGCCCGGTCGGCCCCCGCCACCCTCGGCAAAGAGGACGGTCGGCAGCCGCATCCGCTCGATCAGCTCGAAGAGGCGGTCCTTCTTGCGGTGCCCCAGCACCCCTTGGGTGCCGGCGAGGACCGTGTAGTCGTAGGAAAGGACGGCGCAGGCAGCGCGCTCGCCGAACAGCTCGCCATTGATCCGCGCCGTGCCGCCGATCAGTCCGTCAGCGGGAGTCCGCGCGATCAGGTCCTCCAGCTCGCGCCGGCCGCGCTGGGCGGCGATCGCAAAGCGCCCGTACTCGACGAGGGAACCTGGGTCGACGAGGTCCCCGACATTCTCGCGTGCGGTCCGCCCACCCGCCTCGTGGCGCCGCCGCACCGCGTCGGCCCGTGCCTCGTCGTGGGTCAGCGCCTCGCGCTGCCGCAGCTCGGCGAGGTCGTCCCGCTGCCCTCCCCCGCTTCGCTCCTCCTCTGCCACGCACCGGATGTTCCCAGACGGGTCGCGGATTGCGACCCGCGCGGCGCGCGTGCGATCGGCGCTCAGCGTCGCCTAAAGCAGGGCCAACTGGCCCGGACCGTCGCCGCGGGCCAGGTGCGAGGCGGGCGTGGCTCCGCACTCCAGGTCGAGCAGGGCCCGCTTCCTCTCCAGGCCGCCGCCATAGCCCGTGAGCGAGCCGTCGGCGCCGATGACCCTGTGACAGGGAACCAGGATCGGCGTTGGCGTGCGACCAACCTCGGCGGCAGCGGCGCGGACGCGCTGGTAGGGCTCGAGGCCGTCGGGAAATGCGTCCGCCTCGATCTGCCCGGCGAGCTCGCCGTAGCTGATCGTGGAGCCGTGGGGAATCTTCCGGAGGCGGTCCCAGACAAGCCTCTGCAAGGGCGAGCCGCCAAGGTCGAGCGTCAGATCGAAGGCCTTCCGCTCACCGGCGAAGTACTGCTCGAGCTGGTTGACCGCCTCCGTCATCGGCCGCCGTGCCGCCGCGTCGAGACGGGGCGAGCGACCAGGGAAGTAAACGCGCGCGATTCCCCGCGGGCCACCGCCCACGGTCAGAGGGCCCAGCGGGCTCTCGTAGACCGTCCATTCGGTGAGCCGGCTCACTCTCGCCACCGCTTCCTTTCCTCGCTCACTTCTTTCTAAACGACCGGGAAGACGGGTTCGTGAGGCCGGGGGTTCGAGAAAAAGCGGGACCCCAGACGGGACCACGGTCACACCGTTACAAGCCCCGGGCGCAGAACCTCGGGATCGTGACCCGGCATCACCGTGAGGCCGACATCGCGCAGGCTGCGCAGCCGCGCAGCCGATCGACCCTGCTCCTCGAGGTCGTCGCCGAAGGCGGGAAAGCGGCGGTCGTCGAGCCCGCCGGCGTAGTGGACGACATCGGCGCCGATCACCAGCTCGCCGACCCGCACCGACTGGTGGCCGGGCGTGTGCCCGGGCGTGAGCAGGAGCTCGATCGAGCCGTCGCCAAGCAGGTCGTGATCGCCGTCGACGTAAACGAGGCGGCGCTCGTCGACCGCATAGTCGCGGGGGAAGAAGAAGTTACGCTGCACCGCGACGGGGTCGCGCCCGGCGGCCCATTCGCGCCGCTGGATCACCACCGGAACCGACTCCGGCACGAGCGCCAGACCACCGGCGTGATCCCAGTGCAGGTGGGTGAGCACGACCATCGTCACCGTGTCGAGGTCGACCTGCTCGTGCAGGGCCAGGTCCTGCTCGAGCGAGAAGAGGCTCATCGTCTCCGGGCTCTCGTAGAAGCCCGCGGCGTCCGCGCAGGCCCCCGGATGCAACCCCGTGTCGACCAGGATCCGCTCGCTGTCCGTCTCGATCAGATAGACCGGCACCGGGCAGCGCGCCCGCCTCTCGGGGTCCTCACCCTGCCGCCACAGCGCCGCCGAAGCGGTCATCCAGCCTGCGTTGAGAAGCTGAACTTTCATGATGGCCGCCCTGCGAGAAGGCGAGCGGGGCAGCCAGGACTCGAACCTGGAATCGCCGGTTTTGGAGACCGCGCGCATAGCCGTTAACTCACTCCCCCAGGGGTGCTACAGAGCCAAATCCTAGTTGACGTCACCTCCAGGGGAATGCCGAGGGGAATGAAGCCAGTCACTCAACCGACTCTCAGGAAAGGGGCGGCGAAAACTCAGGCCGCTTCTGACTCCGTAGAGGAAACGCCACGAATATCGGCCGGCAACACGACCCCTGCTCCGTCCCCCTCCGCAGCTTCAACCGCAAGGATAGCCTCATGGAGGTCTCGTTCGCTCCGGCTGATCGCCGTGTTTAGCGCTCGCTGCTGTTGGCGATGGGCTTCCAAAGATTTACTGTCGCCGGGAACGTTACTCAGCAGCTCCGCCAGCTCGGCTTGTTGCTGCCCCAACTGCTCGCGCAGCTTCTCAATGACGCTCGGGTCCAAGTAGTAGTTGCCGGACTGCGTGGAAGCCCAGACAAGCGGGGAGCGATT
>JASLJO010000103.1 GCA_030152505.1 Solirubrobacterales bacterium
TGATCCCGCGGTCGAGGCGGGGCAGCGTCTCGGCCGCGGGATCGGGACCCGCTGCGTGATGATCACCGGCGCGCCGCCTGCCTTCTCCGCCGGCTACGACCTGACAGCGATTCCCAGCGAGACCTTCGAGCGCGACGCCGAGGCGCTGGTCGCCCATCCGTTCCACGACGCGATGGAAGCGCTCGCCGGCCACCCTTGGCCGACGGTCGCGGCGATCAACGGCCACTGTCTCGGCGGCGGCCTCGAGCTGGCGATGACCTGCGACCTGCGAATCTGCGCCGCCGGTGCCAAGCTGGGGATGCCGCCGGCCAAGCTCGGCCTCGTCTACGGCCACACCGGGCTGCGCAAGTTCCTCGACGCGCTCGGCCTGGCGCGGACCAAGGAGCTCTTCCTCACCGGGCGCAACTTCAGCGCCGAGCGGGCAGAGCAGATCGGCCTGGTGCACGAGGTGGTGGGGGATGAGGTCTTCGAGGATGCCGCGATCGCGCTGGCCGAGGGGATCGCCGCCAATGCACCGCTCTCCACCCGCGGCAACAAGCGGGCGATCGAAGTGCTGAACTCCAATCCGGTGCTGAGCGAGCAACAGGAGGGCGGCCTGATCGCCCTGCGCGAGTCGTGCTTCTCCTCCGAGGACCTGCGAGAGGGCATCGAAGCCTTCGCCGCCAAGCGCAAGCCGCATTGGAAGGGACAGTGAGCGGCCGCGACGTCAAGACGCGCGCCGCCCTGGCCGCCACTGACCCGACGATGGCGGCGCTGATCGAGCGGGTCGGCGAGATCGATCTGGAGACGCGCCTGCGGCGGCGCAGCGAGGAGCGACCGGCCGATGCCTACGGGGCGCTCCTGCGGGCGATCGTCGGCCAGCAGCTCTCGACCAAAGCCGCCCGGACGATCTACGGACGGGTCCTCGATCTCTTCGGCGGCGCCACGCCCTCTCCCGAGCAACTGCTCGAGGCGAGCGAAGAGGACCTGCGCGGTTGCGGGCTCTCCGGTCGCAAGGTCGAGTACGTGCGCGACCTCGCCGGGCATGTGCTCGACGGCGAGCTGGAGCTCGGCCGCCTCGGTGAGCTCTCCGACGAGGAGGTGGTCGAGGAGATCGTCGCCGTGCGCGGGCTCGGCCAATGGACGGCGGAGATGTTCCTCATCTTCCACCTCGAACGGCCTGACGTGCTCTCCGGCGGCGACCTCGGCATACGCAAGGCGGTGCAGATCGAGTACGGGCTGGAGGAGATGCCGGCGCCGCAGCGCGTGCTCGAGATCGGCGAGCCCTGGCGACCGTATCGCAGCCTCGCCTCGCTCTACCTCTGGGAGTCGCTCGCAAGCGTTCCTGCCGAGTAGGGGCCGTCCTGCCCCCGGCCGACAATAGGAGCATGCGCTTTCGCTTCTGGCTGGGCTTCGCCGTCGTTGCCGCGATCGCGGTCGGCTCGGTGGCGATCGCCCTGGTCGTGCACGCGCGCGAACGCGACAACTTCGAGCAGATGCAGCAGGCCGAGGCAGCCCGCTCGGCGCGCCAGGCGCAGGCGCTGGCCGGCCTCTCGGTCGGGCAGCTGGCCAGTGCCGCCGCCTTCTATGAGGCCGAGGGCACCTTCAGCAAGCACGAGTTCGACGTGATCGCCGACTCGCTGCTGGGCAGCGGTGCCCTCTCGGCCACCGGCTTCCTCCCCGCCGTGCCGAGCTCTGCGCGAGCGCGGTTCGAACGCAACCACGGCTTCGACATCGTCGTCCGCAACCCGTTGGGGGCGCTGCGTCGAGAGGGCAGGCGCAAGCTCTACTTCCCACTTGCATACGTGGCGACCGACGTCAAGCTCGGCGTCACCGTTCCCTACGGCTACGACGTCGGCGCCGACCCGATCCGCGCCAACCGGCTGGTGCGCGCGCGCAACACCGGCCGGCCCTCGGCGACGCCGGTGATCCGGCTGCCGCTCGGCGGCACCGGCATCAACGTCTTCCGCCCGGTCTACCGCGACGGGGCGCCAACCGGAACGGTCGCCGAGCGGCGCGCCGCCCTGACCGGCTTCGCGCTCGGCTCCTTCCGTGTCTCCGATCTCGCAGCAGCGGCAACGACCGCGCTGCCCGACCAGGTGGACGTGGAGCTGGTCGAGCGCGGCCGCCGGGTGCTCGGCCCAAACCTCGACCGCGAGGAGGCGGCGACCGCGGCGCTGCGCATCGCCGATCGCACCTGGACGCTTGTGGTGCGCGACCCCGACCGACCGGGGGTGAGCCTGCCGATCCTGATCGCCATAGTCGGCATCTCGCTGGCCGCCCTGCTCGGCGCGCTGGTTCTGATCTGGAGCCGCAACGAGCGCATGCAGGAACTTCAGCTGCAGGCCAGCCAGGACCCGCTGACCGGGCTGAAGAACCGCCGCCGCTTCGGCGAGGACCTGCAGATCGAGCTCGCGCGCAGCCGCCGTGAGAACACCATCGGAGCGGTGCTGATGCTCGACCTCGACAACTTCAAGCAGGTCAACGACACGCTCGGCCACGCGGCAGGCGACCGGATGATCGCCGACATCGCCGGGGTGCTGCGGGGGCGGATGCGGACCACCGACGTCGTCGCCCGGCTGGGCGGGGATGAGTTCGCCATCGCGCTGCCGCGCTGCGACCTCGACGAGGCAGAGGACATCGCCGACGCGATCGCCAAGGCGATCCGCCTGCACACGCCGCCGGGAGAGGCCGCGCCGCCGATCACCGCCAGCATCGGCATCGCCACCTTCGGGCCGAGCTCGGAAAGCTACGACGCGGTGCTGTCGGCGGCTGACAACGCGATGTATGAGGCCAAGCGGGCGGGGCGCGACACGGTGCGGGTGGCGGGACAGACCGTGGCGGTGGGGGATCCCGGCAGGGCCTCCACTTAACTTTTTCGAGAAGCGGTCTATAGCTGACGCCCGCTTCAGTCGACGAAAAAGTACAAGACGTTCCGGCCCTGCCGGGATCCCCCTGACGAGGCGCGTCTAGCTGCCGGCACCGAGGCTATGGCGCAGCTTCAGTACCCGACCGGCCGAGTCTTCGAATGAGCTTCGAGAGAGCTGGCCGCGGCTCAGGGCGCGGAGGAGGGCTTGGTGGGCTTGGGCGGCTTCGGTGGGGTCGGTGTAGAGGAGGAGGTCGGTGCCGGCTGCGGCGGCGGCTCGGGCGGACTTGGCGGTACCGCCGAAGGCGTGGACGGCGGCGGTGTCCAGGGCATCGGTGATCGAGACTCCCTCGAAGCCGAGGTGGCGGCGCAGCTCGCCGCCGGCGATCGCGGCGGTGAAGGCGGCGGGGCGATCGGAGAAGGCGGGGTAGACCGCGGTGCTGAGCATGACCAGGTCGCCGCCGGCTTCGATGTAGCTGCGGTAGGGCGCCTCGTCCACTCGACGCAGGGTCTGTTTGGAGAGGTCGATGCGCTGTGCGGCGTCGTCGGTGTTGAGGCGGGCCGCGCCGAGGCCGGGAAAGTGCTTGCCGGTCGCCGCCACACCGCCGGCCTGCAGCGCGGCTGCAAAGGGCACGGCGGTCGCCGCGACCCGGTCGGCGGTCGAGCCGAAGCCACGGTCGGTTTCGGCGATCGTCCCTCCCGGGCGGGCCACGTCGAGCACCGGCGCGAGGTCGACATCGACGCCGAGGTTGTGCAGGTTGGCGGCGGTGCGCCCACCCTGGGCGCGGCTGAAGGCGCCGCCGCGGGCACCCATCGTGCGCGCCGAGGCGGTAGGCGCGCCACCGATCCGCTTGACCAGGCCACCCTCCTGGTCGGTCATCACCAGCAATGGGTCGCGCAGCCCGGGTGGGCGCGGGATCGCCTGCAGGCGACGGATCAGACGCCGCCCCACGGCGCGACTGGGCAGGTTCTCGGCAAAGAGGACGACGCCGGCCACCTCGCCCACATGGATCATCCGCTCGACCTTCGGCGGCGGATCCGTGGCGGAGAAACCGACGATGATCCGCTCGCCGGCGAGTTGGCCCGGCGTCAGCAGGAGGGTGGCGCTGGGCGGCGATTCGGAGCCGTCGCCGAGTGTGGCGCCGACGGCGAAGGCACCCGCCGCGACGGCGCACACGGCTGCGAGCAACAGCCGCCTGCGCCTGGTCTTCGCCGCCACCACGCCGAGAGACCATAGGCGTCCGGGACGACTCCTAGCCTTGCGCCCGGATGCCGTCCCTGATCGATTTCGAGGAAGCGCTGGCGCTCGGCGAGCTGCGCGATCACGAGGAGATCGGCGAGCTGGTCGAACGCGCCTGGGCGGTGCGTAAGGAGAACTTCGGCGACTCGACCGACCTGTGCTCGCTGGTCAATGCCAAGTCCGGCGGCTGTGCCGAGGACTGCGGCTTCTGCGCCCAGTCGCGCTACGCGGAGGCGGACACGCCGATGCACGCGATGATGGAGCCCGAGCAGATCCTCGAGCATGCGCGCGCGGCGGAGGCGGCGGGAGCGCACCGCTTCTGCATGGTCACCCAGGGCCAGGGCCTCTCCAAACGCGACTTCGAGAAGATCGTCGACGGGGCCAAGCTTGTCGCCGAGCACACCAACCTGAAGCGCTGCGCCTCGATCGGCCACATGTCGGCCGAGCGGGCGAAGCGGCTGCGGGAGGCCGGCATCCAGCGGGTCCACCACAACGTCGAGTCCTCGCGCTCCTACTACCCGGAGGTCTCGACCACCGTCCGCTACGAGGGCCGGCTGCGGACGATCGACGCGGTCAAGGAGGCCGGCCTGGAGACCTGCGTCGGCGGCATCCTCAACCTCGGCGAGTCGGCGCGGCAGCGGGTCGAGATGGCCTTCGAGCTGGCCGAGCTGGAGCCGACCTCGGTGCCGATCAACCTGCTCAACCCGCGCGACGGGACGAAGTTCGGCGACCGGCCGCTGATGGATCCGTGGGAGGTCGTCAAGTGGGTGGCGATCTTCCGCCTGATCATCCCCAGCGCGCTCTTTCGCCTCTGCGGTGGGCGGGTGGAGAACCTGGGCGAGCTGCAGCCGCTGGCGGTCAAGGCCGGGCTGAACGGGGTGATGATGGGCAACTTCCTCACCACCCTCGGCGCCGAGCCGGAGGACGACCGGGCGATGTTCGAGGAGCTGGGACTGAACGTGGCGCGGCAGGCCGACAACGGCGCCGACCCGCGGCCCGACAATCGCTCCGGCTGGCTCGAGGGGGAGACCCCCTCGACGCCGATCGACGAGCTGATCGACAGCCAGGACGAAGCGAACTTCTGGGACCCCTCGACCCAACTGCGGGTCATCAAGAAGACCAAGAAGCCTCCGCCTTACCCGGCTCGCCAGACAGCGGCATGAGCGAGGTCGCGGAGCGGCTGGAGGAGCTTCGCGCGAGCGGGCTCCATCGGCGGCTGCGGCTGGTCGAAGGGGCACAGGGCCCACGGGTGCAGCTCGACGGCCGTGAGGTGCTGCTGCTCTGCTCCAACGACTACCTCGGCCTCGCCGACCGGGCGGAGGTGCGCGACGCCGCCGCCCAGGCGGCGCTGCACTGGGGCACCGGGGCAGGCGCCTCGCGGCTGATCTCGGGCAACATGGCGCCGCACCGGGACTTGGAGAAGCGGCTGGCGGAGTTCAAGGGCTATGAGGCGGCGCTGCTCTTCGGCTCCGGCTATCTGGCGAACGTCGGCGCGATCTCGGCGCTGGCAGACCGTGGCGGTGTCGTCTTCTCCGACGAGCTCAACCATGCCAGCATCGTCGACGGCTGCCGCCTGGCGCGGGCCGAGACCTTCGTCTACCGCCACGGCGACGTCGAGCACCTCGCCTGGGGGCTTCGCCAGGCCGGCGGACACGGCTCGCTGATCGTCAGCGACGGCGTCTTCTCGATGGACGGCGACGTCGCTCCGCTGGAGGACCTGGCGCGGCTGGCGCACGAGCACAGCTGCCGCCTGATGGTCGACGAGGCGCACGCGACCGGCGCGCTCGGCCCAGGCGGACGGGGCTCGGTCGCCGCGGCGGGGCTGAGCGCGGAGGTCGACCTGGTGGTCGGCACGCTGGGCAAGGCACTCGGCTCCTACGGCGCCTACGTCTGCGCGAGCGCCGAGCTGCGGGACCTCCTGCTCAACGCAGCGCGCACCTTCATCTTCTCCACGGCGCTGCCGCCGCCGACCGTCGCCGCCGCTTCGGCGGCGCTTACCTTGCTCGAGGAAGAGCCGGGGATGGTCGAGCGCCTCAACGCCAACGCCGCGACCCTGCGCGAGGGGCTGCGCTCGGAGGGGCTCTCGCCCGGTGGCGGTGACAGTCAGATCGTGCCGCTCGAGGTCGGCGGGGCCGAGCCGACGATGGCGCTCTGCGAGCGCCTGCTCGAGCGCGGCGTCTTCGCCCAGGGCATCCGACCGCCGACCGTCCCCGCGGGCAGCTCGCGCCTGCGCCTGACCGTGATGGCCAGCCACGAGCCCGAGGACCTGCGCACCGCCGCCGCCTCGCTCGGCGCCGCCGCGCGGGAGCTGGGCGTCCTCACCCC
>JASLJO010000106.1 GCA_030152505.1 Solirubrobacterales bacterium
GCGGTTTCGACGAAGCCGGTGTCGTAGGAGGCGTAGTCGGCGACGCACTGCGCCTTCACCTTTCCTTCCTGCATCTCCTTGGCGATCAGGCCACCCTCGGGGAAGTAGACGGCGGCGTAGATCACGTCCGGGTCGGTGGCGGCGAGCTTTTCGACCACGTCGGTATAGGACTTCTCGCCTGGTTGCACCTTTTCGTACGCGGTCACCCTCACCCCGGCCTTTTCGAGCGATTCCTTCAGCGCGGTGGAGACCGAGACGGTGTAGTTCTGCGTCGGGTCGTAGGCGATCGCCACCCTCTTGGCCCCCAGCCAGCCGGTCAACGCCTGTGAGGCGACCGGCGCGATCTGGTAGGTCATCGGCTGCAGGGTGAAGCCGAGGCCGTTGGTCGACTGGTCCGAGGTGAGCCTGATTGGCGTCAGACCCGCCTTGATGTAGAGCGGCAGCGTTTCGACGCCGACGCCCGAGTTGTACGGGCCGACGACGCCGTCGAGGCCCGCGGCGATCGCCGCCTTTGCCGCCTTTATCCCGGTTGCCGGGTCCGCCGCGTCGTCGATCGGCACGACTTCGACCTGTTCGCCGCGGATCCCGTCCTCGGCGTTGAGCCTGGTCGCCGCAAGTTCGGCGCCCTTCAGCATCCCTTCGCCGAGCACCGACTGTTCGCCAGACAGCGGCGCCTCGAGCCCAATGCGGAACGCACCGGAGTTGCCGCTGTCAGAGCTGGAGCCACCACAGCCCGAGGCCAGGGCGGAGAGGGAGATGACGAGAGCGAGGGCGATGCCGATCTTGGTTTGCATCGGGCGACCCTCTCACGTCCCGCGGTCAGACGCCAAGGTGCGCGCTAGGGTCTCTGCGTGGAAGCGGCCAGCTTCGAAGCGCACGAGGTCGACCTGCACGGCCATCGCGCGATCTACCGCGTCGCCGGTAGCGGGCCGACCGTCGTCCTGATCCACGGCATGATCAACTCCTCCCGCCACTGGCAGGCGGTGGCCGAGCGGCTGGCAGGTTCCCACCGGGTTGTGGCGCCGGACCTGATCGGGCATGGCGACTCGGCCACCCCGCGGGGTGATTACTCGCTCGGCGCGCACGCCGCCTGCATCCGCGACCTGTTGACGACGATCGGCGTCGAACGGGCGACGATCGTCGGCCACTCGCTCGGCGGGGGTGTGGCGATGCAGTTCTTCTACCAGTTCCCCCAGCGCACCGAGAGGCTTGTGTTGATCTCCAGCGGCGGCCTCGGCCATGACGTCAGCCCGCTGCTGCGCGGCGCGGCGCTGCCGGGAGTCTCGCCGCTGTTGCGTCTCGCCGCTCAGCGGCGCCTGGTCGACGCGATCGACGCCGCCGGTGCCCGTCTGCGCTCCCGTGACAACCCGAAGGGCGTCTACCTCGAGGCGGTTGCGCGGGCGCTGCGGCCGCTGCGGGACCCGGGTTCGCGCCGGGCCTTCCTGCAGACGCTGCGGTCGGTGATCGATGTGCACGGCCAGCACGTCAGCGCCAGCGACCGGCTCTACCTGCTCGGCGACATGGCGACGCTGATCGTATGGGGGGAGCGCGATCGCACGATTCCGATCACGCACGGCCGCGCTGCCCACGAGGCGATCCCGCATTGCCGCTTCGAGACCCTGCCCCGCGCCGCCCACTTTCCCCACCTCGAAGACCCGGAGGGCCTTGCGGCGGTCCTCGCCGACTTCTTGGCGACCACCGCGCCGGTGCGGATCGACGATTCCGAATGGGCCGCGGTGATCGCGCAGCAGGCCAAGCGCCGTTTGCGCGCCGTCGCCTGAGGGTTGGCATGGCCGGAAAGGAAAGCGCCGGTGTCCTGCTCTTTCACAGGACCGCTCCGCCCGAGCTGTTGCTCGTTCACCCGGGCGGTCCCTTCTGGGCGAAGAAAGACCTCGGTGCCTGGACGATTCCGAAGGGTGAACCCGATGCGGGGGAGGATCTGCGGCAGTGCGCGCTGCGCGAGCTGAGCGAGGAGCTGGGCCCGGCGACGGTGCCGCTCGACCCTGGCGACCTGATCGAGCTCGGCTCGGTCCGCCAGAAGAGCGGCAAGCGCGTTCACGCCTGGGCGGCGGAGGCCGACTTCGATCCGGCGGCGCTCGCGAGCAACAGCTTCGAGCTGGAATGGCCGCCTCGCTCGGGGTCGCGCAGGGAGTTCCCCGAGGTCGATCGCGCCGAGTGGTTCGAGCCCGAGGAGGCCCGCCGCCGGATCCTGCCGGCCCAGGTGGCGCTGATCGACCGCCTGCTGGAAGCGCTCAGCGTCCGGTAGCGCCCCCACCAGCGTGGTAGTGGTTTGATCCGCACAGCGGCTCAAACCTCTACCACGGCCACCTATACTCGCCGCGATGCCCGACGATCAGCCACTCTCGGTGAGATTGCTTGGCGCGGGCGTGCGCGGTGCCCGCTCGGTCGGCAGGGCGACTGGAATCGATCGTGCCGTGGAGGCTGCTGCCGAGGAGGCGATGGTCGCCGCGGTCGAAAGCGAGGCGGTCGAACGGGCGCTCTCGCGTGTGCTCAACGGGCCGCTGGTCGAAGACGCGGTGCACGGGGCGCTTGAAAGCGAGGCGGTCAAGCGGGCCCTGATCGACGCACTCGACAGCGAGATGGTCGACGAGGTCTGGCGGCGGATGCTGGCCAGTGAGGAGACGCAACGTCTGGTCGAGCGGATCGCCGAGGCGCCGGAGATCCGCGCTGCGATCAGCGCCAAGAGCGTCGGCTTCATCGAGGACATCGGCCACACGATCGGCAACGCGACGCGGCGCCTCGACACCGTGATCGAGGGCGGCGCACGCCGGGTGACCTTCCGCAAGCGACGCACTGAGCCGACCGATCGGGCCGGAGCGTTGACGAGGGCGTTCGCCTTCGGCCTCGATCTTCTGATCGTCAACCTCGCCTTCTCCGGCCTTGCGGCGGTCCTCGCCCTGATCGGCTCCTTCTTCTCCGGCACCGGCAACGGGCTCTCAGGTCCGGCACTGGCCCTCGGCGGCGCGGTCTGGGTCGGTTTCGCCTGCCTCTACATGGTCGTCTTCTGGTCGCTTGCCGGCCAGACGCTCGGCATGCGCTTCTTCGGAATCAGGCTCGGCACCGAGGGTCGCGGCCTGCCGCCGCGAAGATCGTTCAGGCGCCTTGCCGGCCTCTTTCTCGCCGCGATCCCCTTTGGGCTCGGTTTCCTCGGCATCCTCTTCGACGAGCGCCGCCGTGGCTGGGAGGACCGCCTCGCAGGCGTCGACGTCCTCTATGAGAGCAACGAGCCGACCGGGGCGCCGTGGTCGACGCTCGACCCCTCGGAGCCACTCGCCGCCGGTGCGGCTGAGACGACGAAGGCCCCGGGAGCCCGGGGCCTTCGTCCACAGCAGGTTTCCGGGTCGCCGCTGCGCGGCTGACCCGTTGGCGACCTACACGTCCATATGACGGGAAGGTCGCCAGACGTCACGTCAGGAGACCGGATTGCCTTCCGGTCCCTCGGCCAGCTTGTAGATGATGATGATCGCCAGGGCGAAGATCGCCAGCGACCAGAACGGATAGGCGGGGATCGACAGCAACGCGCCGATCGCGTTGAGCGAGGCGATGAAGATACCGAACCAGCGGCCGAATTCGCCCCCGGAGAAGAGCGAGAAGGCCGCCACCAGCTCGAGCACGCCGAGAATCAGGGTGATCCAGCCCCAGGTGTGCAGGCCGCTGATGATGTAGGTGGCGTTCTCGGTGAAGAACTTCGAGTCACCGATTGCGGCGATGCCGTAGACGATGTTGAGCACACCGGCAACCAGGAGAAGAACGCCGGCGAATACCCACCAGCCGCTGATCAGGCTGTCTTCGTTCATGAGTAACCCTTTCGCGCTAGAGGAGCAGAGGGGAATGTAGGAGCAGCTTCTGACCGGATCAAGTGTTTCCTGCAACGATGGCCCGTCGGTCCAAGTTCGCTTGCAGGATTTGCCTATCTGGCACCATTGCGCCGATGAGTCGGGCAATGGGAACTCCAGCGCGAGCGGCGCTGCCCGCTCTGGCGGTGACCATGGTCCTCCTGGCAACGAGTGGGAGTGCGCTCGCGGCACCCCCGGTCGTCCACGAGCTAAAGACCACCGCGTCGCTCTCTCCTCAGGTGCTGCGTGTGCCCGGCCGCGGGCCGGAGCCAGGTCTCCATCATGGTGCGACGGCGGGCGCGAGCAGCCTTCGCGTCCTCAATGCCGCCGATATCGGCACCCGGACCAACGGCAAGATTCTCGGCGTGGACCCGGTTACGGGCGACTACTCGTGCTCGGGCACCGCGCTGAACACCCCCAGTCGGTCGATCGTCCTCACCGCCGGCCACTGTGTGATCGAACACGGCAAGGAGGGCAGGGAGCTCGCGTTCGTTCCCGCCTACGATCATGGTCAGCGGCCGTTCGGGACCTTCACCGCGAAGGCCGTCTACGTGATGCCGCAGTGGCGGCACGGCGAAAACCCCGACTTCGACGTTGCCGCGCTCGAGGTCCGGCCGGACCGGTTGGGCGAGCTCACCGACGTGGTCGGCGGGCGCGGTTACGCCATCTCGAAGTCGAGAATGGCCGCCTTCCAGATCTTCGGCTATCCGGCGGCGCGTGCTGGGGGAGAGGAACTGCGCAGTTGCAACGCCCACGGGCTCGGCCTCGACGGACTCACCGATCGCTTCGCCGGGCCACCCACGATGCCCGCATCCTGTGACATGGCGGCGGGCTCCAGCGGCGGTGCCTGGTTGTTCGACGGCGAATACGTCAGCGGCGTCACCAGCTACAGCTACGAGGGTCGCCCCACGCAGCTTTTCTCGCCCTACTTTGGGCCGGAAGTGGGCAGCTTCCTGCGTCAACTGCCATGATCGCGGCGTGAGCGTGGACGCGCTGAGAACGCCGGAAGAGAGCCTGCGGGGGCTGCCGGACTTTCCCTTTGAATCGCACTATCGAGAGATCGATGGTCTGCGGCTCGCATATCTGGACGAGGGGGAGGGAGAGCCGGTTGTCTTCTTCCATGGCGAGCCAACCTGGTCGTTCCTCTGGCGCAAGGTGATCCCGCCGGTGCGCGACGGCGGTTACCGCTGCATCGCGCCCGACTACGCGGGCTTCGGCCGCTCCGACAAGCCCACCGACCTCGGCTGGTACAGCTACGACCGCCACGTCGAGCTGATGTCGACGCTGCTCGAGGAGCTCGATGTGCGTGACGCGACCGCGGTCGTTCACGACTGGGGCGGGCCGATCGGGCTGCGCCTCGCGGTTGAGCACCCGGAGCGCTTCTCGCGCCTGGTGATCATGGACACCGGCCCCTTCACCGGCCATCAGAAGATGAGCGAGACCTGGCTCAACTTCAGGGACTTCGTACGGGACAACGCCGATGTCCCGGTCGGTTTTCTCGTACGGGGCGGCTGTAAGAACGATCCTGGCGACGACGTGATCGCGGCCTACGAGGCGCCCTATCCCGCCCCGGAGTCGAAGGCGGGTGCCCGAGCCTTCCCGCTGATCCTGCCGACCGAGCCCGACGCGCCGGGTGCGGCTGAGGGGAAACGGGTTGCCGACGCGCTGCGCGCCGATGACCGCCCGGCGCTGATCCTCTGGGCCGACTCCGACCCGGTGCTGCCCTTTTCGGTCGGCGAACGGCTCTCGGAGCGACTCAACTACCCGGATCCGCTCCCGATCGAGAACGCCGGTCACTTTCTCCAGGAGGATGCCGGGGAGGAGATCGGCCGGATCATCGCCGAGTGGCTCTGAGCGGGCGCGATCAGCCGATTGCGGCGTAGAGGCGAGCGACCGCGGAGCGCAGCTCGTCGTCGGGGCGATCGAGCAGAAGGCGCTCACGCCGTGGCGGGCCGCTGTCGCCGAGCCAGGTGATCGTGCCGGGCCAATACGCGCTGGGCGGCGTTCCGGGGTGATGGAAGGCGGTGGCGAAGATCCAACTGCCGGTGTTGTGCAGACGGCCACCGCCGGCGAGGAGCCACTCGTCCTCACCCGCTTCGGGGCCGCCACGGTGGGTGTGGCCGGTGAGCACGTGGGCGGCGTCGATCTCGAGGCGCCGGGTCATATCGATGGCGGCGGCAACGCCGCTATGGGTGATCGAGCCGGCCGAGAAGTCGCTGTTGAAGTCGGTGCGCAGAAGGCGGTTGACGGTCCAGATCCCGGCCGGGATGGCGGCGCGTAAAGCGGTGCGGCGGATCTGCTTGCGGCGATTGCCGTTGCGGCTGGAGATCGTCCTCCAAGCGCGTTCGGAGGGGCGACTGGCGCGCCGTGGCGTGCGCCCCTGGGCGAGGCCGTAGGTGAGTTCGTAGACGGGTCGCAGGATCTGCTCGTAGTCGGCTGGACAGGGGCGGTCCGGCAGCGGCCTCAACGTCCGCATCGTCGCTGCCGCCGCGACGCACTCCATTCGCGGCAGGCTCATGTGGCAGTCCATGTAATGACCGTGGGTCGCGTAGACGTCGTCGCGCAGCCAGATGCCCGGGTAGGCGACCTGCAGCTCGGCGTCGCCCAGCCAGGCAGCGATGCGCATCGCGGGCTCACCCGCCGGCTTGGCACGGTGCTCGAGTGCGAGCGTCTGACCCGCGAGCGCGAGCCGCTCCAGCAGGGGCTCGGCGAGGCGATGGTCGTGATTGCCCGGCACGAGGACGACCGGGCGGCCGGACATCGCCTCGCCCAACTCTTCGAAGAACGATTGGGCGCGTTCGAGCACGATGGGTAGCGGCAGTTCGCGCAGCTCCAGCACGTCGCCGAGCAGGACGAGTCGGTCGGCGGCGGCGATCTGCTCCAGCAACGTGCGCCGGATCTCGGCGACGCGCAGAAGGTCCTCGCCGAAGCCGCTGCCGAGGTGGAGGTCGGAGACGATCGCGGTGCGCATCGAGGGCAAACTTAGCTGGCGGGGCTAAGCTGCCGGGATGAGTGGCCTCAGCGAGGAGCGCCTTGCTCCCGTCAACGGCATCGAGATCGCCTACCAGGAGATCGGTGACCAGGACGGCGAGCCGCTGCTGCTGATCATGGGCCTCGCTACCCAGATGCTCGCCTGGGACGAGGAGTTCTGTGGGCTGCTGGCGGAGCGCGGCTTCCGGGTCGTCCGCTTCGACAACCGCGACATCGGCCACTCGACCAAGCTCGACGCTGCCGGGGTGCCGAGGCGAACCGACATGCTGCTCGGTCGCCGCCGCACCGCTGCCTATCTGCTGCGCGACATGGCCGAGGACACGGTAGGTCTGATGGACCACCTCGGGATCGAGTCGGCGCACCTGGTCGGTGCCTCGATGGGCGGGATGATCGCCCAGACGACGGCGATCCGCGGGCCCGAGCGGGTGCGCTCGCTGGTCTCGATCATGTCGAGCACCGGCAACCGCTGGCTCGGCATCCCCACCTGGAAGGCGTTCGGCACGCTGTTCACCCGTCCCCGCCCCGGCCGCGAGGCGGCGATCGAGGGCACCCTGCGGACCTTCCGCACGATCGGCTCACCCGGCTACCCGATGGACGAGGAACGCTTCCGCGAGCTGGCCGGCGCTTCCTATGACAGATCCCATGATCGCGCCGGCATCGCCCGCCAGCTGCACGCGGTGACGGCCTCAGGCGATCGCACGGCGTCACTCGAAAGGCTGCGCCTGCCGGCCACGGTCCTGCACGGCGGCGGCGATCCGCTGATCCGCCCCCTCGCCGGCCGCGCCACCGCCAGGGCGATCCGCGACTCTCGCCTGCGCATCTTCGAGGGCATGGGCCACGATCTGCCTCCCGCGCTATGGCCCGACTTCGTCGAGGAGATCGCCGCGACGGCGGCTCGAGTGGGCACGGCGCCCCGGGCCCAACAGCCCGCGTAGGCACGCGAACCTCGATGCGGCTGAGAGGAGTCGAACCTCCACGGAGTTGCCTCCACACGGATCTGAACCGTGCGCGTCTACCAGTTCCGCCACAGCCGCGGGACCAGGCAATCTAACGCCTGGGAGGTGCAACTCGATCTCCGGCCAGGCTCGTCTCAGCCCCCGCTATCGCTAGAATGTCGCCCCCGCGCCGCTATCGTCTAGGGGACTAGGACGCCGGATTCTCAGTCCGGAAACCGGGGTTCGAATCCCCGTAGCGGTATGGCTTGCGCGAGGCTGCGGCTGCCTCCTCCGGGGCGCTCTTTTCTTCTGTTGGCCCCGGGCGGCCGCCATACCAAGCGAGTACCCTTTTCGGACTTGGAGCGGGCGGAGAAATCTGGCGCCGCCGATGGCGGGGGGTCCGAGCGCAGGCGAGCGCGCAGATGGGTTGCGATTGGCCTGGCGGCGATGGTCGGTGTACTGATCGTCTTTGTGTTGGAGCAAGGGGGCGGGGGTGGCAGCGGCCCGCTGGACGCAATCGCCAAGGCGGCCGAAACGACTCAGCGCGAAGCGGGCGGGCACGCGTTGATCCACGCCACCGTGACCGTGTCGGACACGCCTGAAGGACTAACTGAGATCGGATCGATGGTCTTCGAAAATGGCGGCCGGGCTCGTGGAACGTTGGTGGTCCGGGGCCATTCGACGGGTCGACGAGCAAAGTTCCAAGTCATCGCTAACGGCGCCACGTCGTACACCAGCCCCGATCAGTTGAGCGCGCTGCCGGAAGGGCGTAAATGGGTAGAGGTTGATTTCTCTTCGACGGACTCGAAGTCGTCGCTTCCGGCTGAGGGGGGACCGAAGGAAGGGCTGACGCTGCTTGAACAGATGGACGGGGCGGAAGAAATCGGGAAGGAAGACGTCCGCGGAGTGGCCACCACGCGCTATCGCGGCACTCTGCCGGTTTCCGAGAAGAAGGTGTTTGGAGTCGAAGTGCAGGTTTCGCCGCCGCAGGTCGAAGTCTGGATCGACGCCCAGGGCCGGGTGCGGCGGATGACGGTCGTCATCGTCAGCTCGGTGGAGGGAGAGGAAGGATCCACCACCACCGACTTGGCCATGGACTTCCTCGACTTTGGCCCGGTGTCGAAAATCGAATTGCCGAAGCAGGACGAAATCTACGACGCAACCAGTCGGGTCGAATCAGAATTTAAGTCTGCGGCCGAAGCTCCCTGAGGAGGCTGAAGATCGCCGCGATCTCGCTGCCTCGGCAGCGAGATCGGATCACCCTCGATCAATGCCGCGTGGTTCGCCTTGTGTTCCGCTGGGGGTATGGCTCTGGCAAGCCAATCTCGTCCGTGACAAGGCCATGAACCTTGTTTTCGGCAACAGGTGTCAGGCACGGTGCAGGGTTGGCAGCGCTCGCGCGACTCAAAGAGACGCCATTGCTGTTGCCGCCGTGTTCCCGCCGCGCAGTCAATTCTGTTGCCGCCATTCGGTCTCGTCGGTAGCGCCATCGCGAGTCACTCACGGCAGCAACTGGAAAGCGGGCCTCATGCCGCAGGCCCAGGACATCGGCATCTCAGCGTTCGCGGCTGTTGGCCGCGGTTCATTTGTGCCTGGCTGGTTGGCGCGACCCGAAGAAGACACAGCCGAATACGACGATTGAACCTAGAGCAGCTCTACGAGGCGTCGTGCGGCCCGGGCGGCGCCGTCGACCTCGACATCTCGGTATTCGACCTCACGGCCGATCTCCTCGGCGATCGCCGCCGCGATCCGCTCTGGCGGGGAGTCGTCGAAATCCATGCGACGACCTGCTCCGTAGCGTTCGAGCCGATGGCGGACGTGGAAGTTCTGCTCGAAGTGGTGGCGCAGCGGGAAGTAGAGGAACGGCCGCTTCTGCGCGGTTAGCTCCATCGCCGTAGTGAGACCGCCCTGGACGACCGCCAGGTCACAGGCCGCCAGGTGGCGGTAGAGGTTGTGCACGTAGGGGACAACCTCGAGACCGGCATGCGAGGGAAGCGAGGCGGGGTCGATTCGGGGCCCCGCGACGACGATCATCCGCAGGTCGGGGATCCTCTCCTTGGCTGCAGGAAAGGAGGCGATCACTCGTCGCAGCAGGTCCGCCCCGACGCCCGAGCCGCCGACGGTGACGATGCAGACCCGCTCGTCGTCGCCGTAGCCCAGCTCGGAGCGCAGCCTGGTGCGATCGCCGAGGTCAGCGGGGTCGAAGCCGGTCACATAGCCGGTGAAGTCGAAGTGGCGCTCGGTCCAGTCGCGGATCGCCGGCAGCTGCGGTCCGAGGCGCTCCGGAACGATGTCGTCGGGGTTGCCCACGAACAACGCCATGTCGCGAACCTCAGGGTGCTCGGCGACGTGGTCGACCATGTCGGCGTTGTAGTCAGCGGTCAGGAAGCCTTCGCGCTCATTCCTCTCGTCCATCGGCAGAAAGCCGACGAAGTCGGTCAGCCACGCGAACGGGACCCGCTTCTCACCTGGGTTCTCATGCAGGTAGTAATCGAGCTCCCAGGCCTCGTCTCCGATCCAGAGGTCGTAGCGCTCGTCGCGCACGACGTCGTGGAAGAGCATGAAGTTGGCGGCGAGGATCTCGTCCATCCGGCGCAGCGCGTGGAAGCAGTGCAGGTCGTGCTCGGCGGACTCCGACTCGATGTGTCGGGACTCGTTGGCCAGATGAGCGCTGGCGGGATGGATGTGCTCCCCCTCCGCCTCCAGCACCCTGGTGACCGGGTCCTGAGCGAGCCAGTCGATCTGCAGGTCGGGTTCGAGGCGGCGCATCTCACGGGCGATCGCGACGTCGCGCTGCGCGTGGCCGAGCCCGATCGGCGAGGAGACGTAGAGGACGCGGGGGCGGTCGTCCGGGCGGTAGACGTTGTCGTCGCGACGCTTGCGCTTGCGCCCGAATGCCTTTTCGGAG